>NZ_JAPDDR010000017.1 GCF_025950095.1 Luteolibacter rhizosphaerae
TCCGAACCCGGAAGTGAAACGCTGCAGCGCCGATGGTATTGGGACGACAGGTCCTGTGAGAGTAGGTCGCCGCCAGGTATTCGCCCGGCCCCGAGTAACATCGGGGCCGGGCGCTTTTTTGTACCCTCATGGCCGGGTGCAAAGCCGACGCGCGCCAAGTCGGCGGTAGACGGGGCGAATCCTCAGTCCCGTAGCACCAGGAAGTTGGTCGTGCGGAACTGCTCGAGCGCCTCGGTGTAGCCTTGGATCGGCTGAAGATCGCCCGCGGGTAGAATCCGGAACGTGGAGCCCATCCCATGAGCCCGGAAGAAGTGAGAGAAGTCCCGGAAGAAGGTGCGCGAGTCGATACCATGATGATCCAGCTGGCGCTTGGTCAGCGAAGCCAAGCCTGAGCCCTCCTCGTTGCAGAAGAGATCGAACTCCCCGGCAATCTTACCGAGTCCGAAGCGGTTCAAGGTGACATTCGCACGCTAGCCGCCGAACTTCTGCAGGATCGCATGGGAATAGCCCGATGGCTCGAAGCAGTGAACCTGATGGGGAGCTTCGACATTCTCATCAATCAGCCGGAGAAACTGCCCTTGGTTCGCGCCCACATCGAAGACGCAAAGGGGAGCGGAATCGGGACGCGCAAGATTCCGCAACTGCTTGACAATCAAATTCTCGCCGCTGAACAGAACGTCCGCCCCGCTCCCGATGCCCAAATGGCTCTGCGCATAGGAAATCACCCTTTCCAAGGAGCGTTGGACCAGACGGGACCGGGTCAGCTGGGCCAGAGCTGCATGGGTGACCTTGAACGGCAGGGTCTTCCGGATTCCTGATGGCTTCTTCATTCCGGCGCATCCTGTTCGCCCCCGATATTGCCTTGAAGCTCTTATTAACTTCGCAGGGCAAACCTTAATCCTTTCTGATCAGTTTCCCCGCTAGCAAGTGTGTCTTGCACCCGCCATCCTCCCCGCTAGCCTCCGCCGCCGTGACGCGACCCCCGCTTTCCCGCACTGCACCCGCAGTCATCAGCGGCCTCTGGATCGCCTTCTTCCTCTGGGGCATGGCGCCCGGCTACTACACGCCAGCCATCCCCAATATCCTCAAGGCGAAGGGCCTCGGGAGCGAATGGCTTTCTCTCGCCTTCTTGGCCGGCCCCGTCGCTTCGATGATCTCTCCGCTGATCATCGGCGCCTTGGCCGATAATCGTTTCTCCGCCCAGCGCGTCGTTGGCTTCTGCGGGATCATCAGTTCCTGTTTCTTGGCTTTCGCCTTCGCGGTCTTGGATCGGAACGGTCCGCCGGCATTTTTCATCAGCCTTCTCGCCTGCAGTTCAATCGTTGCAGCCCCCATGGCCAGCATGCTCGCCACGATCGCGATGGCCCACCTCCGATCAGGAGAGGAGGAATTCCCGATCGTAAGGCTCGGCGGCACTCTTGGCTGGATGGCGGCCGGCTACATTACCAGCTTCGTTATCTTCGCGGACGCCTCACCCAAGGCCGGCTACGCCGCTGCGATCACGCGCTGCGTTTGCGGAATCTCCTCATTCTTTCTCCCGAACACTCCTCCGCTCGGTAACTCGCGCTCTCTCCGCACGCTCCTTGGCCTAGACGCCTTCCGCCTGCTGAAAGAGCGAGATCATCTGGTCTTCTTCTCAGTAACGACCCTTCTCTCGATTCCTCTAGCGGCCTTCTTCATGCACACGCCGATGCATCTGTTCGCGCTCGGCAATGACAAGCCGACCGCGACGATGACGATCGGGCAGATCAGCGAAATCGCCGCGATGCTTCTCATGTCGGTCGTCATGAATCGCTTTCGCGTGAAAACGGTCCTGATGTTCGCGCTTGGTCTCTCCGCATTGCGCTATGGCTTGTTTGCGGTGGCTGGAATGAGTGGAGCGAGTGGATGGCTCATCGCCGGCATCTCGCTTCACGGTTTGTGCTACACGCTCTACTTCATCACGGGGCAACTCTTCCTGGATCGTCGGGTGGACCCGGGGATGCGGACTCAAGCACAAGGGCTGCTAAGTCTAGCGAGCAATGGCGTGGGATCCGTGATCGGAACACTCCTCGCCGTGCGGCTACACGACTTCACGGTGGGTGCACACAACGGTGATTGGGCGACTTACTGGTGGGTCCAGTGCGCTTGTATCGCGATTTGTATTCCGATTCTCGCGATCTTCTATCAGGGCGTGGCTGCCTCCAAGCGGGAAACGGCTTAGCTTAGGGGAGTTTCCATTCCGCCTTTTTGGTGGCGTACTCCGCTTGCGGAAGTAGGACGTAGATGGGCTGCTTGCCGGGATCGACCCACGCGATGAGTTGACGGAGCTTGGCTTCCTCCATGGTGGTGCAACCGGCGGTGGGTTTGGAGCCGGCGCCGCGCCAAATGTGGAAGAAAATGGCGCTCCCGTGGCCTGGAGACACTTTCGGGGGAGCATTATGTGCAATAAAGAGTTTCAATGAATGCGGGTAGTCATCCTGCTTCATCTGCTGCTTCTTCTCCCAAGCGCTGGCCGGTTCGTGATTGAGGACAAGGTGCTTGTTGTAGCTGGGGGAAAAAGGGTCCTCGACCCAGAGGTCGCGGGTGGTGACTTGGCGATAGAAGAGTTTCGGGTGTTTTTTGATGCCTTCGTGGGCACCCCAAGCACCGCCGAGGTGGAAGACGCCGGCGGGAGCGCGGAAGTCGCCTTCCTTCTTCACCTTGGCGCCGGGAGGCAGGGGATGGATGCCAAGTCCCCAGACCAAGCCATCGCGTCCGAGGCGGCCGGTCCAAGAGCCGAGGACTTCAACCCATTTGCCGCCGCGTTTCTCGTAGGCTTTGAGGGTGACGTTGGATGAGTTCCAGTCTTTGGCGACACCGACGATGCATTGGGTCGATTTGGCCGGGAGCTCGAAGCCGACGGCGGTGAGGGCGCTAGCGATGAGGATGAAGACGAAGCGGATCACGGGTCCAAGATGCGTCAATCCGCCCGGGGCGCAAGGCGCTGCTGATCGAGGACGAGGAAGGCTCCGCCCGCGCCCTGCGGATCGATCGCCTGGGCATCGGCGGGACGGGAGGGATCGGCGTGGGGCCGAAGGAACTCGGCTTGGGTCGTGAGTGCACGGGTTTCGAGCGAAGGGGAGGACCAGTCTTGGAGATCGGTGAAGTTGACGTCCGCGGTGAGATCCTGCTTGCCGGGATTGCCATAGGCATCCGGGCCCTCCAGTCGCTGCTGGAGGAGGTAGGCGCGGAAGGAGCCCCGGGGGCGGCGATGGTAGAGGGTGTCCACTTCTGCTCCATAGTCGATGGTCAGCATGCGACCGGCCCTCCAGTGTCCGGTCCAAGTATCGAGCCAAGCGTGATAGGCATCCATCACTTCCACGATTTGTCCGGAAGGGAAAGAGGACTGAAGGGCGGAGGATGAGGGAAGATCGGAGCAGGGTTCCCAGACTTCGGCGGGAGAGAGAAAGAGCTCGCTCCATCCATCCGGCTCACGGCGGAAGCGGCGTACGGGGAAGGCATCGACAAACTCGTTCGAGTAGATGCAGGCACGACCGCCGCAAGCTTCGAGGGCTTCATTGATCGAGGCATGCCAGCGGACCTTGGGGCCGAGGAGACTCTGCTGTCGGGCGCGGAGGGGGGAGGAGGTTTCGACGAGGTGAATCCTGGTGCGGAGGCGTTGCCACCACGGTAGGGCTTGGATCACCGCACGGGCGAGCAGGCCTTCGCCGGGGCCGAGTTCGATCAGATCGCGGCAGCGGGTCTCGCGAAGCGCGTCGAGAGCCCACGCCGCGACCGCCTTGCCCAAGGCCGGTGTGAGCATGGGGGTGGTGGTGAAGTCGCCACCCTTACCCACGGCGCGGATGCGACGGGCGTAGTAACCGCGGTCCGGATCGTGGAGCGCGAGGTCCATGAAGCGGTCGAAGCGAAGCTTTCCGCCGTCTTTCCATGGCCAGTTAGAGGAATTCATCGTAGGTCGGCTTGACGGGTCGCAATCCCTCTTCCATTCCTTCAGTGGGTGAAGGGTGTTTGGATCGGGATCATGCTGTTGCTTCCGCTCGTGTCTTGCGAGCGAAACGAGCCAGTACGCCCGGCGGAGCAGGGACAGGGCGAGGTGAAGGAGGCGGCAATGGCAGAGCCGTCGAAGGAGGAGGACGATGCGGTGCTGATCGAGAAGAAGCCACCGGTGGCCGAGCCGGTGTCCGGTCAGCCGGGAATGGTGATCAGTCCCTACAATGGCAAGCCCATCGATGTGAAGGGAATCGCTCCCGGGACCCTGGTAGCGGATCCGACGTATCCGATGGAGCAGAAGAAGTATTTCCGCGTGCCGGAGCCGCCGAAAAGCGAGGCTGAGCCGCCGAAGTTGTTAGATCCGGCGGACCTGATCCGGCCGATTCCGTCGAAGGAGGTGCGGGAGGAGGAAGGGGCGAAGGAGAAGCCTTGAGGAATGGTAGCCGGGACAAGGTGGCTCCTTGACGTGGAGGCTTGTCTTCGATTCATCTGGGAGGATGAAGATCCGAACCTGCCTTGTGTTGTCTGCCCTAGCCCTTTCCTCTTGTGACAAAGGGGGTGAAGCGGCGGGAGGTGAGGCCGCGAAGGCGGGACCGAAGAAGAGCAGCTCTGCTCTGCCGAAGCTGACCGAGGCCGAGTCGAAGGAGCCGGCGAGGGAAGGAAAGAGCGGCGAGCGGGAGGCGAAGCCCAAGAGGCCGCCGGTGGCGACTCCGGCGGTGGGTCAGCCGGGGAAGGTGATCAGTCCCTTCAGTGGTGAGATCGTCGATGTGGGCGGGAAGTCGAAAGGCGAACTGGTGGAGGATCCGAAATATCCGGGCGATGCGAGCAAGCAGTTCGAGGTGCCGGAGATGAAGGAGACCATCCCCGAGGCTCAAGTGGTGCCCGGGAAGCCGGGCTACGTCATGAGCCCGTATAATAACAAGGTCGTCGATGTGCGGGGCATCCCCGCTGGACGCTTGGTGGCGGATCCCACCTTCCCGGCGGCGGAGAGGAAGCACTTCCGGATTCCTGCGGGAGTCGAGGAGGATGGGAATGCGTCGCTGCCGGAGAATATCGATGTGCCGCAGGATAGTGCGCCGCCGGAGGAATGATCGCGACGGGGCGCCGATTTGAAAGCGGGGAGAGTTGAGAGATTTGAGATCTGATGTTTCAGGCTCCAAACTTGGGAATCTGGAATCATCGATACAAAGGAATCCGGGGCGGGACGGATTCGACGAGGAGGTGAGGCAGGTCGCGGGCGTAGCTGCCCAAACCGGTGCCAGCGACAGTAAGGTCGCTGCTCCTTATGCGCAGAATTCGGGGCGAGTGGGATATGGAAAGGGAATTCCAATCGCCATGGGATTCCGAGGTGCGAGAGAAGAAGGGATTCTAGGAATCCCCGGATCTCATGCGAAGCCTCCTAGCCCCCATTGCACGATTGCTTCTTCCATCCGACTTCCGGCTCTATCTGAGGACCCGGCGGATGGGTGGTCACTTCCGCTTGCGGACTCCGGACCGGATCTTCCTGGAGGACGAGGTAGTTCCGTGGCTGCGGGACCAGGCCGGGGTGAAAGCGGTGCTGGATGTCGGCTGCGATTGGTATACCCGCGCCTACCCGGATCTAACAGGTGCGGAGCGCTACGAGACGATCGATCTGGATCCGGCGAAGGCGAGGCATGCGAGAAGCAGCAAGCACCATGTCGGATCGGTGCTGGAGTTGGACCGTCATGTGGAAGCCGACGCCTTCGATCTGATCATGTGCAATGGCGTGCTCGGATGGGGAGTGAACGAGCGGAACCAGATCGCGGAGGCTGCGGGGCAACTGGCGAGAGCCTTGAAACCCGGAGGGTGGCTGGTGCTGGGTTGGAATGATGTTGATCCCTGGCGCCCGGCTTGCCTGAAGGCATTCGAGATCGCGCCCCTAAAGCGAGTGCTTTTTCCGCCTGCGGGTTCGGATACCCATCTAACCGAAACCAAGTCGCGGCACACTTATCGCTTCTTCAAGCATTCCATGGTTGCAAGCGATCGGAACTGAGTGGCAGGGCCTTTTCCGGTGGGAAGGCGGATGAAGGAGCTACTTCTCCGCGATCCGGACGAAGCGCTGGCGGGCATCGGCCGGGGCGCGGTAGATCAGATCATTGCGAAAGCCATCGCCACGAATTTCGATGGAGTCCGGCGCTGCGGGAAGGGCAGGGTGCGCGGAAAGATCCAAGAGGGTGGTCCAAGTCGATAGATCGGTGGAGGCTTGGAACTCGAGCGGCAGCGAGGCGAGCGGGAGAGGGAGGTGAAACTCCCGCGGGCGGGCAGGATTCATCACCGGCCTAAGAGGTCGATCCGGAGTGGCGGGAGCAGTGATCAGCCGCTTGTGGAGCAGCAAGCGGTTCTTGATGGTGGAGCTTACGACATACGACCGCGGAGCAACGAGGTAGACTTGCCCCGAGGGATCGGCGGTGACGCGGACCTCATCCCCGTATTCCTGATTCTCGGCGATCGGGACGACGGTCTCCTGGCGCCAGTAGTTGCCGACATACTCCGCGAAGTTGAGCATGTACGAGCGAGGATACTCGCGGGTACTGACCCATGCGGCAATCGGGCGGCCTTTGGCGAGTGCGAGGGAGGGGCGGGAAGAGTGGCCGATGCCTTCATCGAGGCGTTCGATCCGGTAGTTGCCGTTCTTACCGGTGAAGGTGAAGAGGGCGGAGTCGGACACATAGAGGCCGTGAAGGTTTCCGTCCGCAGTGGCGACGAGACAGGTATAGCGGACATTCGAGAGCTGGAACTCGCGCTGCCATGTGGCTCCGACCTTCTTGTAGAATCCGTCCGAGGTGAGGATGTGAGGGACCTCCTGGCTATCGACGGCGACGGCGGAATGAGTGGTGGCGCTCACGGCGGCGACCTGGCTGGTCTGCCAAGAGCCGTTCCGCTTCGCGGCATAGTAGATCCAGTTCCCGCTGCCCGAAATGTAGACGGGGAAGGTGGCATGAGGATTGCCGGCGGAGTCCAAGGCGAGCGAGTAAATTGCGGTCGAGCTGCTACCACCGGTGTTAACCGGGATGGGATCGCTGGTGAGGGAGGTGCGGCTGCCAAACCAGTGGAAGGCGCCGGAGAGCGCGTGAAGGGGACCTCCCGGTTGCCTGACATACTCGACCTGTGCAGTCTGGTGTGCGACCGAAGCGTTGGTCCACGAGCCATTCGCCAAGGAATACTCGCGGTTTCCTGCCGGATCCTCGAAGTGATAGGCGTAGACGCGGGGATCGTCATTCACCGGTGCGACGACACCGAGCAGGCGCGCATCCGGGGAGCCCACCACGGTGATGTCGGAATGATTCCATGAGGAAGGGATACGGGTCTGATGACGGACGAGGCTGCCCTTCGCACCGAGGAGATGGGGGATGCCGTTGTCATCGACGAGCACGCGGTGATGGGTCGTGGTAGGGAATGTGCTCCAGACTCCCTGCCTGCGGACCCGGAGTTCCATCATGCCGACGAGGTAGACCGTGCCATCCGTTGATGCGGCGAGGCTATCCCTGGTACCGCTGGCCCAAGGTTCGCCGGGTTGCTCGATGGAAGACCATGAGCCATTCCTGAACTCGCGATAGGCCCCGGCACCGGCAACGCGAAGGATGCCATCCCGCCCGCAGGCGAATGCGCCGAGATTCCCTTGAAGGATGGTGGTGGAAGACCAAGTGCCATTCAGACGTGATGCGTGCCGGGTGTGATTCGGGGGGCCGCCGCTGATGGGGCTGTACTCGATGTAGGCGATGTGTGGCTGGCCGTCCGGCAGGATGGCGAGCCGGACCGAAGAGACGGAGGCGTAGTCGACGACCGGGCGGACCAGCTCGTAGGTCCATGCGGAGGCTTGGCGGCGGTAGAGGCGGACCTCATCGCTGGAAGGATAGCCAGTGTAGAGGGGGCAATTGATGGCGACGAGGGGTGTCCCGTCGGGTGCGAGATCGAGATCAAAGCTGTGACCGCCGCTGGAGGTGAGGATGGGTTCCGGTGTGGACCAGGCCGACTCCTTGAGGCGCGAATAGTAAAGGGTATGGCCCCAGGCGAAGTTGACGGGGTAGTAGGTGCGGACCTCATGGATCATCACGATGTCCCGGCCGGTGGCCTGCACTTGGACCGCGGTGACTTCACCAGAGGTAGTGAGGATAGGCTCGTCGATCTTGTTGCCGTTCCGCCATCTGACCGAGCGCAGGGAGGCGGGGTTGGTGGTGCCGTAAGCGACGAAGGGGTATCGCGATTCCGAGAGGGTGAGATCACAAACGACTCCGCCATATTGGGGGTCCACGCCGGTGGCGGTGGCGACGGTTTGATTGCCCCAGACAAAACTCTCGTCCATGGGGTGGGCCGCAGCGAGGAGGGGGAGGAAGGCGGCGAACAGGAGGGTGAGGCGGAGAAACATGGACAAGGGGGACGCGGGGAATTCAGGCGGAGCCGGGACAGCTTCGCAAGCGACAAGGATCGCGAAGCGGATCTCCCGCGTGTGAAGGCGGTGCGAACCGTGGATGAAAACGCGGAGATCAGCGTTGAGCGTTATCGGTCCGGCTTGAACTCAATGCCGTTAAGGACTCGTTCTTCAGAAGCAATCCACATCGGACTTCGGGCAGATTGCCCACGGATTACACGGATTACACGGATGAGACTGTGTGGGTTTTCCAAGGATGGACTTCCCTTGTCGACTTTCCGGATCCTGTCTCTAAATCCATCTGATCCTCTGAATCGGTGCAGTGGGGGGCTCCTCAAGCCTAAACGGCATTCGGCTTGAGTTGGAGGATGGCGAGTCCGCACGAGGGGCAGCGGTGCCCGGGGGCGCGGGGCGTGGTGAGGGTGAACTCGAAGGATCCTCCGAAGATGGTGAGGCGCTTCCTCGGGAAGAAGCGCCATCCGGTCGGAGAGCCCTTGGTTCTCCAGTAGATGTGGCCGGTGACATTCCCTTCCTGCATGGGACTGCCGCAGTTCGGGCAGTTCACTGCAGAGAGCGGGGCGGCGGAAGTGTTTTGAGGAGTTTGATATGGGTTGTCGGAATCAGCCATGGAGGGGTGCCTCTCTATGAGCCTTGGATGCTATCCCGGTCATTAGGGGAGGCAAGGAAGCGGTGTCCGGCTGTGTTGCGGGATTTGGGCCCGGTCGCGTGGCCGAGATGGATGGGCGGGCCGCGTTGGTCGCTTCGCAGGCACGGTGGGGCGGACTGAAGATCCGCGGTCCCGGGTGGGACGATGAGGGGCAGATTCTGTTAGATGCTGTTACGAATCCGGTGAAGCGGGGGGAGAGGGGATATCGAACGAGAACAGGATGACGACTTCCGGGCGGACGCAAGCAGCCGGAAGCACGAAGTGCTTCCGCTACCATGGGGGCGGGGTGGGGCGTGCTCCTAGGGGATCAGCGCCCGGCCATGAGTTCGGCGGTGATGCCTTTGAGATACTCGGTTTCCGGGATGGCGAGGAGGACGGGGTGGTCGGGGCGCTGGCCGTGGTTGGCGAGGAGGCGCAGGGACTTCTTCGCGTCCACGGCGGCATCGACGAGGTTCGATTGGAAGAGCTCGCGGCTGGCGTGGTGGGAGCAGCAGAAGGTGGAGAGGATGCCGCCCTTATCCAAGAGCTTGAGGGAACGGAGGTGGATCTCCTTGTAGCCGCGCATGGCGTCCATGAGGGTCTTCTTGTTCCGCGTGAAGCTAGGGGGATCGAGGATGATGAGGTCGTAATCCGGGGAGGCGTGCTTGAGGAAGTCGAAGACATTGTGGCCGATGACTTCGATTTCGAGGCCGTTCAGCTCGGCGTTCCGGCGGGCGGCGGCGCAGGCGCTTTCGGAGATATCGACGGCGGTGACTTTCGCGGCACCGGCCTTGGCACAGGCGAGGGCGAAGCCGCCTTGGTTGGTGAAGCAATCGAGGACGCGCTTGCCCTTGGCGAGGGCGGCGACTTCGGCATGGGACTGGAGCTGGTCAAGGTAGAGGCCGGTCTTCTGACCGTCGAAGAGGTCGATCTCAAACTTCAGGTCGTTTGCCTCGACGATGAAGGCGCCGGGGTTCGAGCCGTGGACCATGGTGATTTCCTGCTCGATGCCCTCGGCCTTCAGGACCGGGGAGTCATTGCGGAGGATGATGGAGTCCGGAGCGACGAGTTCCTGGAGCGCGGCGACGATGAGATCGAGGCGCTGGCGCATGGCCAAGGTGAGGGTCTGGACGACGACGTGCGGGCCGTAGCGGTCGATGATGAGGCCGGGCATGCCATCGGATTCGCTCCAGACGAGGCGGGCAAGGGTGGGATCGATGCCGGAGCGCTGGCGGAGATCGATGGACTGCTGGATGCGGCGGAGGAAGAACTCGGCATCGAGGTCCTGTTTCCGGCGGGAGAAGCGGCGGGCGACGATCTGGGAGGCGGGATTGTAGATGGCGCTACCGAGGGATCGGTCTTGGAAGTCCTTGAGCGTGATGACGTCGCCCGGCTGGGGATCGCCGAAGGATTTCTTCACTTCGGTGGCGTAGACCCACTCGTGGCCGTGGAAGATGCGGGCGCGGGGAGCGATGATAAGACCGGGCATGACTTGGGGGGAAGCTTGGGGCGGGGAGGGTTCCGGGCAAGGCTGAAAGGTGCCTCCGGGCGGTGGTCCTGCGGGGCTGGCGTTTATTCTGAGGGATTTCCTCTTGCTACCCGGGCGGGCGGGGCCTTAAAACCCCGCCCCGACCAATATCATGGGCCAGCAAACCAAAACGATCGTCAAGCGCCGCCGCCGCAAGCTCTACCTGAAGCGGAAGAAAGAGCAGAGCAAGGGCGGAGTCGCCAAGAAGACCTCCGTGGCGAAGAAGTCGGACGGCGCGCCTGCCAAGAAGGCTGCCGCGAAGAAGGCTCCGGCCAAGAAAGCCGCCGCGAAGAAGGCTCCGGCCAAGAAGGCCGCGAAGTCCGAGGACAGCGAGGCTCCGGAAGCCACCGAAGGTGCCGACGCTCCCGCCTCCGAGGAGTAAAGCGCTTCAAAGTAGCAATTATTTTCAGGGAGCCGGTTGCGATTCGTGACCGGCTCTCTTTCTTTGTGGCGCGGTGGAGCAGCTTCTTATTGTGGACGGACATAGCGCGATCTTCGGGATCGAGGCACTGCGGGAACTGCACCACGGGCCGAAGCGGCATCTGGCGCGGCACGAGCTGATCAAGGCGCTGCGGGACATCGGGGACCGCGGGGAGTGGAAAGTGGTAGTGGTCTTCGACGGTCGGCACACGGAGCGCGGCTACGAGGGTGGAAACGAGGACGGGATCCTGATCATCTACTCCAAGGCACGGGAGACGGCGGATGCGGTGATCGAGCGGCTGGCGGCGCGCTTCGCGGAAAAGGGCGACCGGGTGATGGTGGCGACCAACGACGGGATGGTGCAACTGACGGCCACGACCTTCGGCGCGGAAGCGATGAGGATCGAGGAGCTGGAAGAGTGGATGTGAGCCAAGAGCCAAGAGCCAAGAGCCAAGATTTGAGAGTTGGGGATTGAAGGGTGGGGGATTGAGGGCTTGCATCGCCCGCGATGGCTTTCCCGCCCGACCATGCCTTTGAACTGGTGAAGTCCGCCCATGAGCGCGGGCGTCTGGCGCATGCCTTCCTGATCAGCGGCCCGCGGGGCTGCGGGAAGGAGCGGCTGGCGGCACGGATCGTGAAGCTGCTGCAAGGCGGCGGTGGGGGCGGGGGCTTCGATCTCTTCGGCGAGCCGGTGGTGGAGGAAACTCCGCCGCTGGACGAGCTGGAGGGCGAGTGGGTGCGGATCGTGAGGCCGCAATCGAAGTCGCGTAGGATCGTGGTGGACGCGATTCGGGAGCTGGAGAAGAGCCTTTACGTTTCCTCCGGGAGCAACTGGAAGGTGGGCGTGATCGTGGATGCAGACCGGATGGCGGCCGCGTCCGAGAATGCCTTCCTGAAGACACTGGAGGAGCCGCCGCCGCGGACCCTGCTGCTGCTGCTGACGCCGAATCCGGGCGCCCTTTTGCCGACGGTGCTTTCGCGCTGCGTGCGGATGCCGCTGACGGGGGTCACCGATCTGATGGAGGGCGCCGGCGGAGAGCTGGTGCGGGCGCTGGACCAGGCCTCGAAAGGGGGCTTCGGCTCGGCGACGGTGGCACTGACGCTGAAGTCGGTCTTCGCGACGATCCTGGAGCAGCGGAAAGCGGAAGCGGTGGAAGCCGCGGAAGCGCAGCTGGCCGAAGAGGAGAAGGCGCTGAACAAGGGTTTCGAGGGCGATTATCTGAAGCGGCGCGAGGAGGCGCTGAAGGCGGCGGCGGAGTCCGAGTATCTGGAGGAGCGCTCGCGCTTGTTCGAGGTGCTGCAGTCCTGGATGGCGGATGTACTGCGCTGCAAGACAGGCGTGGCGGCCGGGCTGGATTTCCCGCTTTCGGCAGAACAGACGCTGGCGGTGGCCGCGACCGAGGATCTGCCGCAACTGGTGCGGCGGATGGAGGCGCTGGGCGAGCTGCGCTCGACGCTGGACACGAACGCGCAGGAGCAGCTGGCGCTGGAGGTGGGTTTCCTGAAGGCCTTCGCCTGAGGATCAGAATTCCTTGCCGCGGCCGGATTCTGCCTGTGCTTTGAGACCGAAGCCAGCGGCGACTTCGAGCGCGGCATTCTCTAACAGACGGTCGAGGCCGGCGATGACATCGAGGATCCCGCGGGTCCAGTGACCGTTTTTCCATGCGGGCTCGGAGAGTTCCAGCAGATGGTCCATCGCTTCGTCGCTGAGGAAGGGCTCGAGGCCGTAGCCGACGGTAAGTGCGGAGCGGCCTTGGCGGGGATCGATGGCGAGGAGGATGGCGTGGTTATTCTCGCCGCGGGAGGACTCGGTGGAGAGGCCGCCGCAATTGAAGAGCCAGAAGACGTGGAGGGAGAAGGGATGCTCCTGCGGGAAGTGGTGGAGCAGGACGTGGAGCGAAATCTGGGGGAAGGTCCAGGCGAGCTTGCCGCCGACCTTGGCGATTTTTTGAACCTCCTTCTTCGAGAGCGTGCCGGTGGTATCGCAGACGCCGCGGCTGATGCGGGGGACGGCACCGAGGATGGCGGTGGCGCGGTCGAGAGTGAGATGGCAATGCAGGCACTCCACCGCGGTTTCGGCGAGGGGGTGACTGCAATAGGGGCAGCGCATGGGGCCGATGTAAGCGGCGGGCACGAGGGGGCGGAAGAGCAAAGCGCGGCTTGCCGGAGAAGGGCGGAGGGCATTTCTCCATTGGCAAAGCTCCCGGGCCCGTCGCACGCTCCGTGCATGCAACGCTTTGCAGGAAAGACGGCTGTGGTGACGGGCGGTGGACGCGGGATCGGTGGCTCGATCGCGATGGCATTCGCCGCCGAGGGGGCGAAGGTGGCCGTGGTGAGCCGCAGTGAATCGAGCTGCGGGAAGTCCGCGGAGGAGATCAACGCGCTCTATCCGGGAGCAGCGAAGGCTTATGCGATCGACGTGGCCGACCACGAAGCGGTGCAGGAGCTGGGCAAGACGATCATCGCGGACTTCGGCACGGTGAACATCCTGGTGAACAATGCCGGGGTGACGCGGGACGGCCTGCTGATGCGGATGAAGGAAGAGGACTGGGACACGGTGCTCGATACGAATCTCAAGGGTGCCTTCAACACGGTGAAGGCTTTCATGCGGGTGCTGATGAAGGCGGAGGATCCGCGGATCATCAACATCGCCTCCGTGATCGGCCTGATCGGCAATGCGGGGCAGGCGAACTACGCGGCCTCCAAGGCGGGCTTGATCGGCTTCACGAAGTCGGTGGCAAAGGAGCTTTCCGGACGCGCGGTGACCTGCAATGCGGTGGCACCGGGCTTCATCACCACGGACATGACCGGCGAGCTGCCGGAGAAGGTGCGCGAGGAGGTGCTGAAGAACATTCCGCTCTCCAGCTTCGGCGAAACGGGTGACATCGCTGCGGCGGTGCTGTTCCTGGCGAGCAAGGAAGCCCGTTACATCACCGGGCAAGTTCTTGCTGTCGATGGCGGGATGACGATGTAAGTTTGCCGGTCCATGGAACTGCTCGTCATTCGTCACGCAAAGGCCGAAGCCCACGGGCATCCCGGCGGGGATGGCGAGCGCGCACTGGTCGCCAAGGGCTTCGAGCAATCGGAGAAGCTGGGTCGGTTTTTGAAGAAGATCGACCGGCGGCCGGACGTCGTTCTAACGAGTCCGCTGGTGCGGGCGCGGCAAACGGCGGAGCGGCTGTGTGAAGCTGCGGAAATGCCGGGGCCGGTGGTGCAAGGCTGGCTGGCCTGTGGAATGGACCCGGAAACGGCGATCCGCGAGCTGGTGGCCTTCAGCGATTTCGGGCGCGTGGCGATCGTCGGGCACGAGCCGGATTTGTCCTCGCTGATCGAGTGGCTGTTAGGTTGCAGCGGGAGTTCGGTGGAGGTGAAGAAGGCGAGTATCAGCGGGTTGCTGGTGCATCCGCCAGCGTGGCACGCGCGGCTGTTGTTTCACATTCCGCCGGGGATGGTGGGAGAGTGAGACCCGGAAAGACCGCGATGGCCGACCTTTCCGGGAACTTTCTGAGCAGAAAGGGGCGCGAGACGCGCCCCCTCCTTGTTCAAGGCTTCGTGTAGCGGAGCTCGAAGGAATCGAACTTGCCGGTGTCGCCCGGCTTGCCGGCGACGACGAGACCGGCGCGAGGGGCGCGGTCCCAAGGCGGAATGAAGGCGCCGTCGATGGAGGGCTCGCCGACGGGCTTCCAGTCCTTGCCATCGCCACTGGCGGAGAAGCTGAAGAGGTGGCCTTCGCGGACGCTCATGCGGAGCTGGGTCTTGGAGCCTGCGGGAAGGGCGGTGCTGGCGAGCTGTTTGGCTTCGCCTTTCTCGACCTTCGAGAGGACGACGTTCTCGCCTTCGATGCGGAGGGCGAAGGCACTTTTGGAGTCGCCGTAGATGGCGATGCCCTCTTGTACGGGGCCGCTTGGGTCGATGGTGGCGGTGAGGGTGTAGTCGCCCTTCTGGACGCGGGTGCCGAAGAAGGTTCCGGCGAGGCTGGGCTCGGCGGCATCCGCGACGCCGAGTTGAAGCTGGCCTTCCGCAACGCTGGTCTTGGGCTCGCGCTGGAGATCCCACAGCCATGAGGGCGAGAGCTCGGGCGTGTCGAAGGTTTGAACGAAGTCGGCGGGCAGAGGAGCTTGCGACTTGCCGAAGGGAGAAGCCGCGGTGGTGGCAGGGGTGGTGCCATCGGCGAAGATGGGCCAGCCGTTGTCTTGCCAAGTGAGTTCGCCGAGCATGCCCTGGCGACCGGTGTAGACGTTCTCCTTCTTGTTGTAGGCGTGGTAGAGGAAGTAGCTGCGCTTGTCGGGGAGATCGACCAAGGTGCCGTGGCCGGGGCAGGTCCATTCATCGCCGCCGGAGAGGATGGGGTTCACGGGGGAGGGTTCCCATGGGCCCTTCAGGCTCTTGGAGCGGGCGACCGAGAGCTCATAGTCGCAGCCCCTGCCGCAGCAGCCCTTCGGCGAGTAGAAGACGTAGTACCAGTCGCCGCGGCGGGTCATGACCTGACCCTCGGCGGAGATCGGCTTGCCATCGGCCTTCAGGATCTCGACCGTCTCGCCCTTCAGCTTCAGGAGATCATCGGTCATTTCCTGGAAGATGAGGGTGACGTCCTTGCCGCGCTCCAGACCGTAGGCTTTCCAAGAGAAGTAGAACTTGCCGTCGTTGTCCTTGAAGACGAAGCCGTCGATGGCCTCGGAGCCCCATTCGCAGATGATGCCGTGATCGGTGAAGCCCTTCGACGGGTCCTTACTGGTGGCGACGCCGATCACTGAGATGTTATCCGACTTCTTACGAGCGGTGTAGTAGACGTAGAAAGTGCCGTTGTGATGGTAGAGCTCGGGGGCCCAGAAGCTGCCCGAGGTCCACTCCGGCTTCTTGTCGAAGACATGGCCGACGTGCTGCCAGTTGACGAGGTCCTTTGAGGTGTAGATCGGGTAGTAGGGCGCCCACTCCGAGGAAGTGCCCGTGGCGTAGTAGGTATCGCCGACGAGGATGACGCTGGGGTCGCAGAAGTCACCGGCGATGACGGGATTGCGGAAGGTCGCGGAAGGCGCGTCTTGGGCGGAGGCTTGGAAAGAGACGGTGGTCAGGGCGGCGACCACCAGTGAAACGTGTTTTCCGAGGAGCGGATTCATGCGTCGTATAGGCCATGGCGGTGAGGCGGATGGCAAGGAGGGTTTGCGAAGCAGGGCAGGCGATGAGCCCGCTTCGCCGCGAGCGGGTTGATCTAACCGCTAAATGCGCGAAAAAGCGCCAAATCTGAACGACCAAGCATCGGGAACGCCGCGGCGATCAATCGATCTCCAAGCGGTATCTGGGAAGCTTGGGGTCGATGTCCTGGCTCCATGAGTCGATGCCGCCTTTGAGGGCGCGGGTGTTCTTCATGCCGTGGCCGAGGAACCAGGCGCAGGTGTCGAGGACATGCTTGCCGCTGTGGTCGTGGAGGATGATGCGGCGCTGGGGATCGGCGGAGAAGATCTTTTGTTGGAGATCCTGATCGAGGAAGACGGCGCCGGGGATGCTAACGGCTTCGTGCTCCTCGCGGGTGCGGGTGTCGAGGAGCAGGGGCGGAGCCGGGGAGTCCAGCTCGGCCTTGAGCTCCGCGGGGGAGATCATCATCGACTCATCGTGCGCGTGACTGGCGAGGAGATGATCGCGCACTTCCGCGACATCGAGGGGGCCGGAGCGCGCGCAGAGTTCGGCAAGGGTCTCCGTATCCGCGAAGCCGCAGCTCTGGCAGCCGCCGAGGTGATAACGGGAGAAAAGCGCGCGACGGGCACCGGGGAAGGTGCCCATGATATCGCCCATCGGGGTCTCGGCAGTGATGCTGGCGGGGTCCACGCCGGGACGCTAAGCGGCCCCGGGAGGATTTTCCACTGTTTCAAGTCGGGTTTCGGGGCCATGTTCCCGCCACATGCGCCAGATTGACCCTAACGAGCCGCGGATCTACTTCCTGCCGAATGCGATGACGGCGGGGAATCTCGCCTGCGGCTTCTTCGCGGTGCTGACGATCTTCAATGGCATCCTGGAGGCCACCACCGAGAGCGGCTATGATTTCGCGAAGGCCCAGCCCTTCTACGAGAAGGCGATCCTGCTGATCTTCGCCTCGTGTATCTTCGACCTTCTGGACGGAAGATTGGCACGTCTGGGGGGAAAGGAATCGCCCTTCGGCCGGGAGTTCGACTCGCTGGCGGACGTGATCTCCTTCGGCATGGCGCCATCGATGCTGATGGCGAAGGCGGTGCTGCTACCGATCGGTGATCTGGGATGGTGGCTGGCCTGCATTTACGTGCTCTGCGGGGCGATCCGTCTGGCCCGCTTCAACTGCTTGGCCGCGCTGCCGAAGTCGGCGAACGTGGGCACCGATTTCCGGGGGATTCCGATCCCGATGGCGGCGGGTTTCATCTCCTCGCTGACCTATCTGATCATCTATTTCAACGAGACCGACCGCAATCTGGGGGCATGGAAGTATGTGCTGGCCGGAGCAATGCTCGGACTCTCGATCCTGATGGTGAGCAACGTGCGCTACCCTAGCTTCAAGAAAGTGGGATGGCGGACACGGGCGACCCCGCTGTTGATCGTCTCCGCGGTGGTGACGGTGATCGCGACGGTACGATACCACCACATCATGCCGGCGGTGCTGTTCAGCGCCTATCTCCTGTATGGGCTGGCGGTGCGGCCCTTCCTCTCGCCGAAGGTCACGCATGAGATCGAAGATGTGGATGATGGTCCGGACGAGACAGGGGAAACGGGGCCTGGGGAATCCATTTGATTAAGATCACTTAATCATCTATGGGGGGCTATGCCTGCGTCCCCCTCCACCGCCGGCCCGGCGTTCTGGCGAGCGCTCCGGGTGTTGGTCCTGCTGTCCTTGGGACTATTAGCCCAAGCGCAGGCTCGCTTCTCGACGGTGGTGATCGATGCCGGGCACGGCGGTAAGGACAAGGGGGCCTACTGGGGCGGGGTGAGGGAATCCCATCTGACCCTACAAGTGGCGCAGCGGCTGGAGGCGCTGCTGAAAAAGAAGGGGATGAAGACGGCGATGACGCGGCGGAGCGACACCTTCGTCTCGCTGGGCAGCCGGGTGGCGGTGGCCAACCGACACCGGTCCTCGGTGTTCGTGAGCATCCATTTCAATGCGTGTCCGGACCGGCGCTACCGGGGTGTGGAGACCTTCTATGCCGGGCCGGCGGGGCGGAAGCTGGCGGTGGCGATTCAGGGCCGGCTTGCCTCGCGGCTGAAGACGAGCAATCGCGGGGTGAAGCAGAAGAGCTACAAGGTGCTGCGCTTGACCTCGAGTCCGGCGGTGCTGGTGGAGTGCGGCTTCATGAGCAACACGGCGGAACGCGGGCGGTGCCGGACGGCGGTTTATCAGCAGGCGGCGGCGCAGGCGATTTGTGACGGGATCATAGCGGCGCGGTGAGCCCGATGGGTAAGGGGTGGACTCCTTATGCCCCTTCAGGGCTCCACTTGTTTTTCGGAGGTCACCCAGAGTTGCGTCGCGTTGCTCCTTACCCTGGGCTATCTCCTAGCCCCCTTTGGGGCTCGAGATCTAAAGAAGGTCAGGGGCTCATCACGCCCTTCTTAGATGGGCTGGAGACGGCTTCAATGAAGCTCTTGGCGCAGGCGGGCCAGTCGAGTTCGGCGGCTTCCGCGAGAGCTTCGTGGCGGCGCTTGAGGGGGTGGAAGACGAGCTGGTAGGCGCGCTTGATGGCGGCGCGTTCATCGGCCGTGAGGCCGGCGCGCTTGAGGCCGACCGAGTTCAGGCCGGCGAGCTGGTTGATGCCATAGGCGATGCAATAGGGCGGCACGTCCTGGCTGACGGCGGTGAGGCCTTGGACCATGGCGAGGTCGCCGACTTTCACGAATTGGTGGAAGCAGGCGGTGCCACCGAGGAAGGCCTTGTTTCCGACATGCACGTGGCCTCCGAGTAGGACGTTGTTCGCGAGAATATTGTTATCCCCGAGCCGGACGTCGTGGGCAAGGTGCACGCCGGTCATGAGGAAATTGCCTTCGCCCATGACGGTGTCGCTGCCGGACTTCGAGCCGCGGTGGATGGTGACGTATTCGCGCAGGGTATTGCGCGGGCCGATCACCACGCCGGAGGTGCAGGATGAGTCGAAAGAAAGGTCCTGTGGATCGATGCCGACAATGGAGCCCCAGCCGATGCTGCTGCCCTCCCCGATGCGGGTGCGGCCGGAGATGGAGACATGGCCGGCGACCTTCACTCCGGCGGCGAGCTGGACCGGACCCTCGATCACGGAGAAGGGGCCGACGCTGACGTCATCGTCGAGTTCGGCTTCCGGAGAGACGAGGGCGGTGGGATGGATCTGCGGCACGGCGGCTTATTAGCGACGGGTGGGGCAGGGGGCCAGCGGCAAGGCGGGCATCCGGCAAGATCGGCGTTGAGAATCGCCGGGGCTCCCGCATGCTGGCGGGGTGAGGATACACCGGACGCTGGCGGAGGGATGTGCAGGGATTCTGCGGGAGGTTTTCGATCAGGGCCGCGTGCTGGACCGGATCCTGGAACAGGTCTTCCGCGCGAACCCGAAGTGGGGCAAGCGCGACCGCGGATTCATCGCGGAGACGGTTTTTGAAGTGACCCGCTGGCGTCGCGCATTGGCCTTCGTGGCCGGGAGCGAGACCTTGCAAGCGCTGTGCGCGGCGCAGTGGAACCGGGCCGGGCTGGAGGTGCCGGAGTGGTGGGTGTGGGAGGGCTACCGGATTCCCGAGATGACGGCTCGTGAGGAGCTGCTGGGCTCCGAGCCACGGGCCATCCACGAGTCGATCCCCGACTGGCTGGACCAGCGGGCGTCCGAGGAGTTGGGCGAGGAATGGGATCCGCAACTCACCGCCCTGAACCGGCGGGCTCCGGTATTCCTGCGGGTGAACCGGCTGCGGCTGACCCCGACCGAGGCGATCGGCTGGTTGCTGGAGAACGGGGTGGAGTCGGCCCTAGTCCATGGGGTGCCGGATGCGCTGGTGCTGCCGGACGGGCGCAGCCTGCCGAAGGGGCTGGCCGGCGAAGGTCTGGTGGAGATTCAGGATGCGGGCTCCCAGACGATCGCACCGCTGCTGGATGTGGAGCCGGGGATGCGGGTGGTGGATGCGTGTGCCGGTGCCGGCGGGAAGACGCTGCATCTGGCCGCACTCATGCAAGGCAGGGGGGAGATCGTGGCGATGGATGTTTCGGCGGCGAAGCTCTCGGAGCTAAGGCGGCGGGCGGCCCGGGCGGGCACGCGGATCATCCGCACGGAAACTTGGCGGGAGGACACTCTGAAGCGCTATGCGGGTTGGGCGGACCGGGTGCTGATTGATGCTCCCTGCTCCGGGCTGGGAACTCTGCGGCGTCAGCCGGATCTGAAGTGGCGGCTATCGGAGGGGGCGCTGGAGAAGACGCGGCGACTGCAGCGGCGGCTGCTCGATCACTATCCGGGCCTGCTGCGGCCCGGCGGGAAATTCGTCTATGCGACCTGCTCGGTACTGCCCTCCGAGAATGAAGGGCAGATCGAGCTGCTGCGGGAGCGGGACGGGCGGTTCGCGGTGGAGGAAATCCGTAAAACTTCCCCCGCAGGGAGTGGCTGGGACGGGTTCTTCGCGGCGCGCTTGGCGGTCCCCTGATCAGGCGTCCAGACGCTTCTGGCGGGTGGTCGTGCCGCTGAGAACTTTGACCGGGGTGCCGACCTTCACCGCTCGATAGAGGGTCGGAACGAAGTCGCGGGGGAGGCGGATGCAGCCGTGCGAGGCTGCCTCGCCGGGGACAGGGATTTCTCCGGCATGGAGGCCTACGCCGTAGTTCGTGATGCGCATCCAATAGTGCATCGGGGCGGGGTGGTAGAACTCTCCTGCGGGCACCGGAGTGGTCGGTTTGGCATCGCCATTCGTGACGTTTCCTGCCGCGTCCGCGATCCAGCCATAGCGGTTGGAATGCTTCAAATCCATCTTCTCGGTGACGGTGTAGCTGCCCGGGCGGGTTGAGTGGCCCTCCTTGCCGGTGGAGACGAAGGACCAGCCGACGGGTCGATCGCCCCTCTTGTAGGTGGCCACCTGCTTAGCCAGATCAATCTCCACGCTCAGCTCCCCGGGACCGCCGTCATCGTTCCAATCGTGGAGAACCTGGCTGGCTTTCGGGGGCTCCTTCGGCTGGAAGAGGGTGCAGGAGGGGAGGAATGGAATCAGGAGGAGGAGGGCGCGGGAGGCGTTCATGCTGCGTTTGGAACGAAGAAAGAGTAAGACTCTTAGCTGCAGTATTTCCAGCACTTTATTCAATTCAAACATGTGAATAAGTCAAATGGATGCGTGATCAAGCGAGTAACGAAAAGATTCAATCGGCAATACGAGCGGTTGATTGTGCTGATGGTTGACGAGAATGATTCAGTTAATATTGTAGCGTTAAAATATTCTTTAAATACTTTTCACAAATGCATTACGAAAAATAAGAACAATTATTATAACAATAGTTGGAATCGGTTGATTGAAGTGGAAGTGCTTGTTTGGTTCATGTGCGGATCAAGCGTTTGAATTTGGTTCCTTTTCTGCGGCATTGCCATGCAGGGGCTCCTTCGCTTTCATTGGCTGAATGAAATGCCGGATCTTTTCCCCGCTTTGCTTGGCCGCCCTCCTCGGATCTTTTACCTCCCCCGCGGCCGGAGAGGAGCGGCCTTGGGTGAAACTCTTCAACGGGCGCAACCTTGATGGCTGGACGCCCAAGTTCGCCGGGCACGCGGTGGGCGTGAATCCGTTTGATACATTCCGTGTGGAGGACGGGATCCTCAAGGTGTCCTACGCTGGCTACGACAAGTTCGCCGGGCAGTATGGGCATCTCTACTCGAACTTGGCCTACTCCAGCTACGTCCTGAGGATGGAGTATCGCTTTGAGGGAAAAATGATTTCTGATGCCCCCCACTACGTGAACCTCAACAGCGGGGTGATGTATCATTCTCAATCGCCTTTAAGCATTGGCTTGAAGCAGTCGTTTCCGGTCAGTCTGGAGTTCCAATTCCTCGCCGACGAGGGGAAGGGAAAGCGGTCCACGGGGAACGTCTGCACCCCCGGAACGAATCTGGAGATCGAGGGGAAATTGGTGATGCAGCACATCGTGGAATCGACGGCTCCGACCTTCCCGGCGGATGAGTGGGTGAAGATCGAGCTGGAGGTCCACGGCGACCGGGAAGTGATCCACCGGGTGAACGGGAAGGAGGTCCTGCGCTACCAGAATCCGCAGCTCGACCCGGAGGGTCAAGTGGAGTCGAGCAAGGCACTCTACGAGGCGGGGGCGAATCAGGCGCTGAAGGCCGGGCACATCGCGCTGCAGGCGGAGGGGCAGGGGGTGTGGTTCCGGAACATCGAGATCAAGGCGCTGGAGTAGGAGGGTCGCCTTGACGGCGGTCGCTCCCGGAGCGATGGGCGGAGATGGCAGCGAGGAAGCGGAAGCGGGTGGCGATCGTCACCGGGGCGGTAAACGGCATCGGTCGGGGGATCGCCAAGCGGCTGGCGGAGGATGGCTGGGAGGTGGTCGCCGCCGATCTGAAGCCGGGTCGGAAGTCGGCGGGGATCCATCCGTTGGCCACCGATGTCCGGTCGGAGGCGGCGATCAAAGAGTTGGTGGAGGGAACGCGGAAGAGCTTCGGCTGGATCGACGCGATTGTCTCGAATGCGGGGGTGAGCGAGTTCAGGTCGCTGGCGGAGTGCACGCTGGAGGACTGGAACCGGGTGATCGCGACGAACCTGACCCCCGCCTTCCTGCTGGCGAAGGAGGCGGAGAAGGACCTGAAGAAGTCGAAAGGGGCGATGATCCTGGTGGCCTCTACCCGGGCGCACATGTCCGAGCCGGACACGCATGCCTACAGTGCGACGAAGGGCGGGCTAGTGGCCCTGACCCACTCGCTGGCGATCAGCATGGGGCCGGAGGTGCGGGTGAATTGCATCTCGCCGGGCTGGATCGATGTGTCCGGAGGCAAGCTGTCGAAGGAGGATCACGAGCAGCACCCGGCGGGAAGGGTCGGCCGGCCGGAGGACATCGGGGCGGCGGTGGCCTTCCTGCTGTCCGAGGCCGGATTCATCACCGGCGCGGAGCTGGTGGTGGACGGGGGTATGACGCGGAAGATGATCTACCGCTGAGGAACGTCTGAAGCGTCCTTGAAGAATTCAAAGAAGCTCTCGGGAGGCATCTGCTCCGACATGAGCCCCGGACCGGAGATCTCGATTTTCACCCCATGGGCGGCGCGGGTTGCCTTCACCTGTCTGATCTCGGGCCGGTCGAACGTATAGTGGGTCAGGATCGATACCGGATCGGATCCCTCGAACTCATAAAGGACAGCGCGCAGAGTCCTCGGCTCCGGCCATCGAGGCACTTGAACGGGGAAGGTACGCGAGAAGAAGCCCATGTAGGTTGCCAAGAGCTCGGCATCTTCAATTCTCCATTCACGTTTCACCCTGCAGGTGAATTCCCTTCCTTGTTTTGAAGTGTATTGGAGAAGACTCAGGCGGATTCCCGTGAAGGTTTTCTCCAAAAATTCAGCAGCTTGTTGCTGTGTTTCCGGGCTATCCTTGGCTTTCCCGTATTCTTGCTTCCGTAAGTGCTCGTTGCCGGGAGTGTAGAAGTCAGGGTAAAAGAAGACTGTGTTCCATGGAGGCGGCCCCAAAGACAACAGGCATTCCTTAAGGATCGCCATTCGTTTCGGGGCCTCGTCCAAGCCGCTCATATCGATGTTGAGAGCAAAGGGAGTGTGGGTGCCTCCCCATGTCACCCACCCGACAATCCAGCCAATCTGAGGCTTGGTTGCCGTGCACCAACCGGTCTTGAAATGGACTGTGCCGTGCTCGAATTTCTCGGTGGAGACGATGGCGCGGACCTGCTGCATGGTTTCCTTCTTGAGCGGGAGCTCGTCTGCGAGCAGGCGGCGGATGAACTCGACCTGCTCGGTGGCGGAGATGGTGAGGGGGCCATCGAGCCAGAAGCGGTCGATGACCTTGCCGGTCTCCATGTTGCCGTAATTCAGGGCCTTGACCCCGGCGGCCATGCGCTCCGGGCCGATGCGGCGGGCGAGTTCTTGGTAGATAGGGACGGCGGAAACGCGCATGCCGTCCTTCAGCGACATATCGTGCTCCCATTCCTTGAAGAGCTGGGGCTTGCCGCCGTAGGGGAGGATTTCGTCGGGGCTCTTCACGGTGCCGGTGTCGAGGCCGATAAGAGCGTTCGCGATCTTGAAGGTGGAGGCGGGGATGAAGCGCTGCTTGGCGCGCTCGGGATTCCAGACCCTCAGGGCGGCGGACGTGGGATCGAGGATGGCGAGGGTGCCGGTGGCCTGCTCCTTCTGAAATGCTGTGCCGAAGCTTCGGTCCACGCGGGGTGTGGGCTCGGCGTGGAGCGGGGTGAGAAGGAGGATGGTGCCCAAGATGCAGGCGGCGCGGATCATGGTGATTCCGGTAGGCTCGGAGCGGGTGAGGTGCAAGGGCGTGGTGTGGTGAGCTGGGCCTGAGCGAATGAAAGCGGCGATGCTTGCCGAAGATCAATGCTGGGGATTTGGGTTTCCGAGGTGGGGGTAAGGGGGCAGGCTCGCTGCCATGGCCCGGCCGAAGCCCGCGATCATCTTCATCTTCATCACGCTGTTCCTGGATATCTTCGGCATCGGGGTGATCGTGCCGGTGCTGCCGAAGCTGGTGGAGGAACTGCAGGGCGGCGACTTGGAGGCGGCGGCTCATTCGGTCGGCTGGCTGGGGGCGCTATACGCGCTGATGCAGTTCATCTTCTCCCCGGTGCTGGGGAGTCTTTCGGATCGCTTCGGGCGCAGGCCGGTAATCCTCGCCTCGCTGTTCGGCTCGGGGATCGACTACCTGGTGCTGGCATGGGCACCGACGCTGGGCTGGCTGTATCTGGCGCGGATCGTCTCCGGGATCACGGCGGCGAATTTCTCCGCGGCGAGTGCCTACATCGCGGACGTGACGCCGCCGGAGAAGCGGGCGGCAGGGTTCGGGATGATCGGCGCGGCCTTCGGGCTGGGATTCATCGCGGGTCCGGCGATCGGCGGTCTGTTAGGCGCGCATGGCTTGCGGACGCCCTTCCTGGTGGCGGCCGGGATCACGCTGCTGAACTGGCTCTACGGGGCCTTCGTGCTGCCGGAATCACTGGCGAAGGAGAACCGGCGGCCCTTCACTTGGGAGAGTGCCCACCCGATCAAGGCGCTCACCGCGCTGTCGCGCTGGCCGGTGGTGATGGGGTTGGCCGGGACGCATTTCTTCAGCATGCTGGCGGGCAATATCTATCCGGCGCTGTGGGTGCTCTACACCGGCTTGCGCTACGGCTGGGACAGCAGGCAGGTGGGGATCTCGCTGGCGCTGGTGGGAGTGATGGCGGCGATCGTGCAGGCGGGGCTGGCGGGCAAGGTGATCGCGAAGATCGGCGAGCGGCGCGGGGTCTATCTGGGGCTGCTGGCCATGGCCGTGGCGATGTTTTGCTATGGGGCAGCGACGGACGGCTGGATGGTCTATGTCATCATCTTGATCGGCTCGATCGGTGGTATCGGATCGCCCGCGACGCAGTCGATGATCTCGCGGGCGGTGTCGGCGGACGAGCAGGGGGCGGTGCAGGGAGCCTTGAATAGCATCACCAGCATTGCGGGCATCGTGGCACCGGTGCTGTGGACGGCTCTGTTCTCATGGTCGATCGCGAAGGACCGGGCCTTTCCCTTGCCCGGGCTGTCCTTCTATGGGGCGTGCGCCGTGTCGCTCGCGGCGGCGGGCTTGGCATGGCGCGCATTCCGGAAGGCGGGATTGTCGAGCCCCTGAGCCGTTGCGCTGAAGTGGATGTCGCCTAGGATGGCGGCATGGACGCGCGGACGGAGAAGGAGAAGATGCTGGCGGGCGAGCTCTATCAGGCCTTCGGCGAAGAGTTATTCCAGGAGCGGCAGCGGGCGAAGGCGCTATGCCGGCGTTTCAACGCGACGACGGAAGAAGAGATGCCGGCACGCGATGCAGTGCTGCGGGAGTTGCTGGGGAGTTGCGGGGCAAATGCCTTTGTGGAGCCGGGCTTCCGGTGCGACTACGGCTACAACATCCATGTGGGCGACAACTTCTACTCGAACTACGACCTGATCATCCTGGACGTCTGTGAGGTAAGGATCGGGCACAATTGTTTCATCGCGCCGCGGGTCTCGATCTTCACGGCGGCGCACCCACTGGATGCTCCGACACGGATTGCGGGCTGGGAATTCGGGAAGCCGGTGACGATCGGGGACAACGTGTGGATCGGCGGTCACGCGGTGATCAATCCGGGTGTGAAGATCGGGAACAACGTGGTGATCGCGGCGGGCGCGGTGGTGACGAAGGATGTGCCGGACAACGTGGTGGTGGCAGGTGTGCCGGCGCGGGTGATCCGGGAACTGGAATGAGGAGGCTGACCAGCTCACCCCCAAGTCTTCGCCGTGATACTGGCGATCATGGCATCGAGTTCGGCAAGCCCGGGCGTGATCTCCGCTTGGTGCTCTTCCAGCCACTTTGTAGCCGCGGCTTCGTAGCCGTCGAAGTCCGCAGTGAATCCTTCGCGCGATGAGCTTTTGCCGAGGTGTTCCTCCTCCGGTCCCTCGCCCGGCAGGCCGGGCAGATCGATGGGGAAGGTGGCGATAAGCTGGCAGGTGTGGTCATCCGAAAGGCCGACGAAGAGATAGTGCAGTTCCTGCTTGCGCATCAGCTCCGGCTCGATGGTCCACTGGCAGAGCATGCGGATGCCGAATCCGCCTCCGAAGTCCACGCGTTTCCGCAGGCATTGGAAGGTGAGCGCGGCATCCATGAAGGCGGGTGAGAGATTTTGGTCCTCTCCTGCGAGTGCGGCATCGATGTCTGCACGCATCTGTCTTAGGAATTGCGGCGCGGGCTTCTCCTCATGCTTGCCATCGGTGTGGACCAGGGCCCACTCGCTGGCCTTATGGATTAGGATCTGCGGCGCGGTGGGATCGTCTCCGGCTTCGCTCAGGTCCACCTTGAAACCTTTAGGCAGGGCGGCGGGGATGCGGATCGCCCAATGCTCCGGGCGGCAGCCGTAGTGTGGCTTCAGGATGAGCTGTGGATCCTTTTGGTAATCCTTCCACTCCTCCGTGGTGTAGAGCGGTTTCAGGGGAATCTTCTCCACAATCACGCCCTGCGCCCATTTCTCCGGGATCTTCACGGTGAAAGGCCCGGCCTTGGTCATCTCTCCCGCGCTTGCCTCGGGGGTGGGGGACTTCCTGCCACATCCGGCCATGCTCAGGCCGCTCAAGTAAAGCCACTGACGACGGTTCACCTTGTTAACTTGAGGGGGTATCACGCCGGAAGACGAGCGGGAAGTGTCCCGGCGATGTGCATCCCGGATAGCAGCAGGCCGCATGCCTGACACGCTGCGGCACATTTCAGCGTTTCCCGCGCGGCGCTCCTCCCGGAAGCTCCGTGCATGAAGGTTCTGCTCGCGTGCGACAAGTTCAAGGGTTCCCTGGGAGCCGTGGAGGCCTGCGAGGCCGTCCGCTCCGCCCTGCCGGAAGGCTGGGAGTCGGATGTCTGCCCGATTGCCGATGGTGGCGAGGGCTTTGTCGAGGCGATGCTTGCGGGCAGCGGCGGGGGGCTTGTGACCACCACCGCGAACGATGCGCTCGGCAGACCGGTGGAGGCGAGCTACGGCATCTATCGTAGTTCGGAAGGCGTGGTGGCGGTGATCGAGATGTCCGCGGCCAGCGGCATCTGGCGGATCCCGGCGGAGGAACGGAATCCCCGTGCCTCCAGCACCTTCGGCACTGGCCAGCTCATGCGGCACGCCATCGAGGTCTCCGGGGCTGCGAAACTGCTGGTGGGCATCGGCGGTAGCGCCACGAATGATGGCGGCGCGGGCATGGCCGCGGCACTCGGAGTGACCTTCCTGGACGAGCGCGGCTGCAAGCTCTGCCCCACGCCGGAAATGCTGGATCACGCGCACCATGTCTTCGAGGACGGGCGGATCCCGCTGCCGGAGATCGTGGTTGCCTGTGATGTGGACAATCCGCTCACCGGCCCGCGCGGCGCTTCGGCCGTCTTCGGCCCGCAGAAGGGGGCCTCGCCGGAGGATGTCGCTTTCCTGGACGCCGCCTTGGAGCGGCTGGTCCAGATCTCCGGAGGCAGTAATGAAGCGGAGACCGCGGGGGCGGGGGCTGCGGGAGGTCTTGGCTTCGGGCTCATGCGCTTCGCTGGGGCCAGGCTTGTTTCGGGCTTCGATATCGTGGCGGGCTCGCTCGGTCTGGCGGAGCGGATTGCCGTGGCGGATCTGGTGATCACGGGGGAGGGCTCGCTGGATTTCCAGACTCTGGGGGGCAAGGGGCCTGCCGGGGTGGCTGCGATGGCCAAGGCCGCGGGGGTGCCGGTGCTGGCCGTGGCCGGGCGGGTGGAGGAGAGCGCCGGCGCGCTTTTCGATGCCGCACTATCCCTCGAGTCCTTCGGGCTGCCGCTTGCGGAGTCGATCGCCCGGGCGCCGGAGTTGCTGGCGCGACTCGTTGGAGATCATGAGGGCTTGCTCCGCAGCCTCGCCAGCCGCTAGGACTGGCGCGCAATGAGTGACGTCGTTCTTCTATTCTCAGGTCAGGGCGCCCAGAAGGTGGGCATGGGCAAGGATTTCCACGAGGCCTCCGAGACGGCCCGTGCCTTGTTCCGCAAGGCCGATGCGGCACTCGGATTTTCCCTTTCCCAGATCATGTTCGAAGGGCCGGACGAGCAACTGACGCGCACCTCGCGCTGTCAGCCTGCTCTTTACCTGCACGGCCTGGTCGCTCTTGAACTCCTGCGCGAGCGGGTGGGCGGTCTGGAGCCGGTGGCTGCCGCGGGTCTCTCCTTGGGTGAGTTCACCGCGCACGCGGCTGCGGGGACCTTCTCCTTTGAAGATGGCCTGAAGATCGTGGCGCGCCGCGGTCTCTTCATGGAGGAAGCCTGCCAAGCCACGGAAGGTGCGATGGCCGCCTTGATCGGCGGAGAGGAAGAAGGCGTCCGCGCCCTGGCCGCGGAGTGCGATGTGGATGTGGCGAATTTCAACGCCCCGGGACAGATCGTGCTCTCGGGCACTGTCGCGGGCATCGATGCCGCGGTAGAGAAGGCCCGCGATCACGGCATCCGCCGCGCGATCAAGCTGAACGTGGCCGGTGCCTACCACAGCCGCCTGATGCAGTCCGCGCAGGACAAGCTGGCCGCCGAGCTGAAGGACCTGCCGATGCAGACCCCGGGCATTCCGGTGGTGTGCAACTACGGGGCCTCCGTAGTTGCGGATCCCGCCGAGATCCGTTCGATGCTGGAGAAGCAGGTGACCGGTTCCGTGCGCTGGACGGAGTCGATCAAGCTCCTGATCGAGAAGGGCCACCGCACCTTCATCGAGCTTGGCCCGGGCAAGGTTTTGGCCGGTCTGGTGGCGAAGATCGACAAGGATGCGACGGTGTATTCCGTTGAGGATCTTGCATCGTTGGAGGCCGTCGCCGAGCAACTCGATTAAAGAGAAGAAAAAGTCAAAATAGGTGTTGCGCGGAGCCGGGCGTCTCCCTAGCTTCCGCGCACGCCGCAAGGCGCACCAAGAAAAGCAAGACAAGCTACCAGTGGAGCGGTAGTTCAGTTGGTTAGAATGCCGCCCTGTCACGGCGGAGGTCGCGGGTTCGAGTCCCGTCCGCTCCGCCACTCTTTAAGAGTGGAAAGTATGGCCGCCCTTCGGGGCGGCCTCTTTGTTTTCGGGTCCCCGTCTTCCGGAGAGGCGGAATGTTCACTCCGGCAAGTGGCGCAGCAGGTGACCGATGATCGACCATCTCCGGCTTACGTATACGATCCGTTTGCCCTTCGCGATGGCGGCCGCGATTTGCTCCGCGGCTTTACGCGGGCTAGCGACCCAGAACGGCTTGTCCGCTTTCATCATCGCGGTGTCCACGAAGCCGGGTCGCACATCCATCACGCGGATCGGCAGGCCGGACTTTTTCGCGCGGAAGTGCAGGCTTTGGAGATAGCGGGAGATGAAGGCCTTCGAGGCTCCATAAGCGGGAGCTTCGCCGGCACCACGCAGCGCGGCAATCGATGAGATGCCCACAAGATGACCGCGACCTTGCATCTCGAAATGCTTCATGGCGGCGCAAGCGATCCTCGCAAAGCCGGCGACATTGGTGGCGATGGTCTTTTCCTCCGGCGACCAATCGAGGTCGGGATTCAAATGACCCGTGCCGGATGAGATGATGACCAGGTCGACCCGGCCGAGTTCCCCCGCCATCGCCGCGAAGATCTTCACGGCGTCAGGTTGCGATAGATCAAGCCGCTTTGTGAGAATGACGTTCGGATCGGTGGAGGCATGTTCCTCTAACAATCCGAGCCGACGGGCTGCCAAGGCGACGCGGTAGCCGCGGGCGGAGAGGACTTTGGCGAGCTCCAGACCAATGCCGGAAGATGATCCGATGATGACAGCCGTGGGGGACATGAATGAAGGGACGGGTGAGCAGACTGACGAATCTGCATCATCCCGTCCCTTCGGCAAGGAGCTGTCGATCAGTTTTCCAGAGTGGCATCCAAGGTAATCGCGGCCCGCAGCACCTTGGAAACCGGGCAGCCCGCCTTCGCCTTCTCCGTCAGGGACGCGAACAGATCCCGGGACAAACCCGGCACCTTCGCACTGAGGGTCAGGTGGATGGAGGTAATCTCCAGTGCCGCAGGGTCAAAGCTCAGGTCGGCCTTTGTCTCGAGAACCTCCGGAGTGAAGCCCTGCTCACTGATGAAGAGCGATACGGCCATGGTGAAGCAGCCGGCGTGGGCGGCGGCGAGCAGCTCTTCCGGGTTCGTCTCCTTCCCATCGCCGAAGCGTGAGCGGAAGGAGTAGGGCGTGCCGAAAAGCACGGCGCTTTGCGTATCCAGAACGCCGCTTCCGGCCTGGAGATTTCCCGTCCAGCGGGCGGTGGCATGTCGGTGCATGGCTTGCGGGATTACTTGGTGGAGTAGGGCAGGCTCAGGTCACCGGAGGCTACCGAGTAGACTTCATAGACGCCTAACATGGGTCTCGCCATACAGGAAGTATTCACCTGCATGTAACAAGTAACCCCGTCGAATTTGAAGCTGGTCTTGTTGCGGAGATAGTAAGCAGGCACAAGTGCTTTGATCGTGTTCCCGCGCTCCACCACGGAATGTCCGGCGGCATCCAGATAGATGGGCATGCCGCAGTTCGTCGGCGGTAGCACCACGCTCTTGTCCTCCTTCTTGAATTCCTTCACGGCCAGCCCGCCGGGCACGCGGTCATCCTTTGCCAACAGCGCCCAGTGGGTGTGGTAGATGACCTTGTCGTCGTCATACTTTCCGTTCGCATCCTCGTCCCAGAGTGGCGTGTCGTCGAAGTCGGGATGGGAAGTGATCGCCAGGGCAACGATGCCTTCCGCGCTGCCCATGCCGACATCGGCGGCCTTGAGGGTAGTGGGGAAGACATAGGCGACCACGGGCGCGCCATCGAGCTGGCCGACGGCTTTCGGCACCGTCTTGCCTGCCGGACCGTGCAGGTCCATGCTGAAGACCATCAGGTCCAGATCCTTCAGGTACTCCACCTTCGTGGACTTGATCTTCAGGCTCGGTGATTTGGCCAGTGCGGGATCTTTGTTGAGCTTGATCTCGCAGGCGGGGAGGGAAGCGATGGACAAGGACAGGGCGAGACTTGCCCCGACGAGGATACGGATGTTTTTCATGGTGGTGAATCGTGGAGGTCGAATGATTCACCCCTATCTTGGAGATAGGTCATGTGCCGTGACCGGAAATCTTTCCGGTTCCTGCCGCGCTATTTTCCTGCCGGTTCCTTGAACCAGGCGATCGCCTTGCCGAAGCTTGCCATGTCCAGGCTGTGTCCGCCCTCGTAGAGGTCCAGTTGCACCTCGCCATAGCCATTTGCCTCCACGTCGTCGCGCACCTTCTCGGCATGGGCCACGGTGGAGATGGTATCGTTCTTCCCGTTGCTGATAAAGACACGGACCTTCTTCGTCCCGCCCTTGCGGAACCCGGACTCGTTCCGGGCGGACTCGGTCAGGTCCTGATTGCAGCCGCCGAGGAAAAGTCCCACGACCTCCAGCTTGCTCTCTAACAGATGACCCATGCGGTAGAAGCAGGTCTTGCCGCCGCCGGAGAAGCCACAGCAGGCGAACTTCCAGGTGCTGAAGCCCGGCCATGTCTTGGTCAGCAGCTCCGCAGCGTGGCGGTGTACTGCAAGGTCACCACCGGGGGCGCGATTGCCTTCAGGACGGCGCGGATTGCCGATGTCAGTATCCACCGCGATGACCACCCAGCCTGCCTTTACCGCGGCTTGAGCATAGCCGGCCATGCAGCCGATATTGCCATTCTTGCGTTCGCCCTCGTCGTTGATCGCCGCGCAGGTCCACATCACGTGCTGGGGCTTCGAGGGATCGAAGCCGCTCGGTAGCGCGATGGCCAGCGTGAGCTTGGTCGGTTTGGTCTCCGCCTTCGAATATTCCTTCAGGGCCGCAGGGGGCAGGGGATCGTTGACGATGGTGATGCCGCCGTCCGCCTTCAGCTTGGTGCCGCAGAGGACCAGTTCTCCCACCGGTGAGGCTGCGGGCTTCTCCTGCTTGCTCCATTCCTCCACGAACTTGCGGTCATCCTCGCTCAACCGCTCCAAGGGCAGACGCACGTCCTTGCCCTTGAACTTGAGCACGACCTTCCCTTCCTCCACGCCCACGATCTCGGCTTCGATCTTCTTGCCGCTTGTGTCGGTCCAAGTGCGGCCGCTGGCGGCTAAGCAAAGCAGCGCGCCGAGCACGCCGGGGAGGAGGAATCGTCGGATCATCGGGCGAGCGATAACAGCCCGTCGCCGGTCCGACAACCGCGAGATAGAGCTAGGATGACTCGCCGCTCAACTGAGCCAGCACCCGCCCCGCCGCGATCATTCCGAAGACGGCGGTGACATGCGTGGCCGTGCCGTAGCCCGCATCGCAGCGCAGGCCCGATGGCAGATCCTCCGGACGCTCGTGGCTCACCTCGCCCTCGCAGGTCGGGAAGAGCGGCGGCTCGTCGGAGAAGACGGCCTCGATACCGAACTTCCTCACCTTCTCTCCTGGCGGTGCTTTCGGGAAGCCGTGCTCGTCGCGCAGGCGTTTTCGCACCGCCATCAGCAGCGCGTCATCGCGGGTTCTTGCCAGGTCGGTCACTTGGATCCGCGTGGGATCGCGCCTGCCCCCGGCACCGCCGCAGGCGATCACCGGCACGCCGCGCTCGCGGCACTTCGCCAGTAGCACGCACTTCGCCCGCACCGCGTCGATGGCATCGATCACCGCGTCGAATCCCGCGTCGAGAAACTCATCCACATTGCGATCGGAAAGGAACTCCTGCCGCTCCGTCACCTCGATCTCCGGCTGGATCGCGCGCAGGCGGAGTGCCATCACGCCCACCTTCGGTTTCCCGTAGGTGCCGTCCAGCGCATGGATCTGGCGATTCGTGTTCGTCACGCAGAGGTCATCGGCATCGATCATGGTGATCTTGCCGATGCCGGAACGTGCGAGACACTCCGCGGCCCAGCAGCCGACCCCGCCTACACCGACCACGGCCACGCGGGCGTGGCGGAAGCGTTCCAGCGCGGCCATGCCGTAGAGCCGGCCGATGCCGGAGAAGCGGTTGAGATAGGAGTCGCTCACGGGATGCAGCGTGCTAACGTCGCAAATCGGGACGTGCAAGCGCCCGGTGTCATTGGCAGGCTTGCAATCCTGTAAGCACAGGTCTTTTCACCTGACAGCTTCAGGGGGATAGATCCTGCTAGCCCGGATGCGTTTTGTGGCGACCAATCCGTTACCTCAACCATGATGATCCGAACTCTTCCATTCCTGCTACTACCCTGTCTCGCCCTCGCCGCGCCCGATATCACCGTTGCTGATTTCGAGGGCGACAGCTTCGGCGAGTGGAAGGTGAGCGGGGAAGCGTTCGGCAAGGCTCCGGCCAAGGGCGCTCTGGATGGCCAGATGAACGTCACCGGCTTCCAAGGCACCGGCTTCGTGAATGGCTACCACGGCGGCGATGACAGCACCAGTGAGCTGGAGTCCCCGGCGTTCAAGATCGAGCGAAAGTATCTCAACTTCCTGATCGGCGGCGGAAAGTTCCCCGGCGAGACCTCGGTCAACCTGATCGTGGATGGCAAGACGGTCCAGAGCGCCACCGGCCGATTCGACCGCCCGGGTGGTGCCGAGAATCTGGAGTGGCAGTCCTTCGATCTCTCCGGCTATGCAGGCAAGCAGGCGAAGCTACAGGTGATCGACAAGCGCAAGGGCACTTGGGGCCACCTCACGCTCGACCAGATCGTGCAGAGTGACGCGCCGAAGAACCTCGCGCTGAACCAGGAATTCGCCATCAGCGGCCGCTACCTCGTCTGGCCCGTCACCCGCGACACCACGCAGAAGCGCCGCTTCTTCTTCACGCTGGATGGCGAGAAGGAGCCGTACCTCTACGCGGACATCTGCCTCTCGAACAACCCGGACTTCTGGGTCTTCACCGACCTGGCGAATCTTCAGGGCCGCAAGCTCACCGTGAGCGGCAGCATCCCCGGCGTGCTGAAGGATGCATGGGAGAAGGTGAAAATCAGCGACACCTATCCCGGCGAGGAGCAGATCTATCAGGAAGACCTGCGTCCGCAGTACCACTTCACCAGCCGCCGCGGCTGGCTGAACGACCCGAACGGCCTCGTCTACCACGACGGCAACTGGCACCTCTTCTACCAGCACAATCCCTACAACCACAATTGGGACAACATGACCTGGGGCCACGCCGTGAGCTCCGATCTCTTCCATTGGAAAGAGCGGCCCGCCGGCTTGAACCCCGATGCGGAAGGCTACATGTATTCCGGTTCCGCCGTGGTGGCACCGAAGGGCAGCACCACCCTGCCGGTGAAGGATGAGTCCCTCGTGCTCGCCTATACCGCGAATGGCTTCCTCAGCTACCTGCCCGACCACAAGGCGGTGCAATCGGTCGCCTACAGCGAAGACGGCGGCAAGACCTTCACCAAGTTCAAGGGCAATCCCGTGGTCCCGCACGTGATCGCCGAAAACCGCGACCCGAAGATCTTCTGGCACGAACCCTCCAAGCACTGGGTCATGCCGCTCTACTACGATGGCCCCGACTATGGCATCTATGTCTCCAAGGACATGGTGAAGTGGGAGAAGACCTCCGACTACAAGATCCCCACCGATAGCGAGTGCCCGGATCTCTTCGAACTGCCCGTGGATGGCGATCCGAACAACACCCGCTGGGTGGCCTGGGGTGCGCAGGGCAAGTACATGCTCGGCAGCTTCGATGGCCGCACCTTCAAGGCGGAGAGCGGTCCGCATCAGTACTACTTCGGCAGCGCTTACGCCGGTCAATCCTACGACAATGCCCCGGAGAAGCGCCGCGTTCACTTCGGCTGGATGCGCGATACCGGCCCGGGCCTGAACGGTGCGCCCTTCAACCTGCAGATGACCCTGCCGATGGACTTCACGCTCCGCACGGATAGCAAGGGCATCCGCGTGCACGCCGAGCCCAGCAAGGAGATCGAAGGCCTGCGCCAGGATACCAAGGAGTGGAAGGACCTCGTGGTCGAGCCGCTGTCCGTGGATCCGCTCGCGGAGTTCGAGGGCGGCCAGTTCGAGATCGAGGCGGTGATCGATGCCTCCTCCTCCGCCTCGGAGATCGGCTTCAAGATCTTCCAGGATCACCTCGCCGTGTGGAAGCGTGCCGACCAGACCTTCACCGGAGCGAACGGCCCGCAGTCACCGGTCGATGGCAAGATCAAGATCCGCCTCTTCGTGGACACCGTCTCGCTCGAGGTCTTCGTGAACGGCACTTACACCAGCCGCTACATCCGCCAGACCGCCGGTACCAAGCCGGTGCGCATTGTGGCGAACGGCGGCGAGGTGAAGTTCGACTCCCTCAAGATCCACCGCATCAAGAGCGCGTGGAAGTGATCCGGCCGCAGATCTGAAAAATCGAAAGGGATGTCGGCTTCCGCTGACATCCCTTTTTGTGAGCCGGTATGGAGCCGGGGAATCAGGCACCTAACAGATGCTTCTTCATCCGCGCGAGGATGTCCGCGCAGGCATTCGCATCGCCTCCCTCCACCTCCGCGGTGGCCCAGCCGGTGTAGCCGATCTCCCGCAGGGCCGTGCGCACGGCGGGCCAGTCCACATCGCCCTCGCCGATCTTGCCGAAGCCGCCCTTCACGCCCCAGTCCTTGCAGTCGAGTTTCACGATCCGCTTGCCGAGCGTGCGGGTCCATTCGGCCGGTTTGCCGAAGCGCTGGTGATTGCCGATATCGAAGTAGGAACCCACCCACGGCGAGTTGATCTCGTCGAGATACTTCGCCAGCAACTCGGCGGATTGCGCGTCGCCGCCATCCTCCTTGTAGAACATGCGGTTCCACACGTTCTCGATCAGGATATGCACGCCCAGATCGGCAGCCAGCGGCAGGGCCTTGCGGATCTCCACGATGGAGCGCGCCCATGCCTCGTCATGATTTGTCTTCGCATCCACCACGCCGGGCACCAGCAGCACGGCGGAGCCGCCGACCGAGTTGCTCTCGCGGATGGCGGTGAGCAGACCTTGCAGGCCTTGCTCGCGCACGGCGGCATCGGGATCGGAAAGGCGGGTCTTCCAGTGGATGGAGTCGACCACGCCATGGATCGGCAGGCCGGTCGCCTTGGAGGCGGCAAGTGCTTCCTCCTTGTTTTGCCCCCCGGGTGAGTCTAGTTCCACGCCATCGTAGCCGATCTCCTTCAGGGTCCGGAACTTCTCCTCCAGATTCGCGCCGAAGTTCGCCATCCCGCATTTCAGCGAGAGCTTGATCGGGAGCGGCTTCTCCGCGGATTGCGCGGAGAGGGGCAGGGGAGCGGCGGAGGCGGCTAGGGTCGCGAGGAAATGGCGGCGGAGCATGAAAGCACTACGCAGGATCCGGCATGGAATTGCACGAATTTATTTAAAACGTGTCATAATTAGCTCCATGGCCGGATCTCGAAGCGCAACGTGCCTTGGAAGCCGGGCCGCGTCTTCTGGGCCAGCGGGATCTTGAGGGACACCCCGGCGGAGCCGAAGAGTTTGGCAGTTTCGGCAGATGTTCCCGGCTTGCCCGGGTTCTTGTCCTGCAGGCCGTACTTGATCTGCCAGTTCTGCATCGAGCCGTCCTCCGGGAAGGCCTCCACCAGGATCAGCTCGCGCAGGATGTAGCCGCCCTCGTAGTGGCGGTCCATGAAGAGTAAGCCATCCACCGTGTAGTCCGGCACCAGCACCTTGATGTCCACGGCGAAGCTGACCGAACCGGAAGACATCACACTCTTGGTGGGATCCAGGAAGATCGAGAAGAGATGCGGGCTCTGAGCGCGGTCCGGGTTGCGCTTCGGCTCGGGGAACATCTGGTCGTAGGTCCGGAAGATCGCGGAGTTTTCCCGCACCTCGCGCCGCGTGATCTGCCACTGGCAGCCGCGGATGGAGACAGAGGTCTCGAAGTTGTAGGAGGCGGTGATCTTCTTGCCCTCGTCCTTTTTCTTCTGCACCTCCGGCGGCAGCGTGATGTCATCGACATCCAGGATGGCATCCACCTTCAGCTTGCCGAAGAGGAAGCGGACGAGGTTCTGGTAACCCTCCTCGGAATTCACGATGCCGAAATGGCCGGAGTGGCTGCGGTGCACAAAGGCCCGCGGCGAGCCGGCCCGCTTGCCCTTGGCGTCGAGCGAGTGGGTCACCGCGTTCGCGATCCGGACCAGCCCGTCGCTCGCCTCACCCGCCGCCCATGAGGAGATGCCCTTGGCCACCGCGTAGTCGGCGGGGTTTGTCCCCACGAGATTGAAGATCCGCTCGGCGGGGAAGTTGGTGACTTGCGAAACGTCCTCGGATTGGTCCAGCGCCAGATACTTGGCCATCCGCTCGCGGTTGAAGTTGTTGATGTCGCCGAAGGTCGCCCAGCCGGGGACATTGCGCACGATGCGCATGTCGATGCCGTTGTGCGGCGTGGCATAGGTGAAGACCTTGTCCACGGCGGCGCGGGCATCGGCGGCACCCAGCGCGGGATTTTGCAGGAAGGCCCGGCAGATGAGTCCACCCATGGAATGCGCCACCAGGTGCACCTTGAAGTCGGAGGCCTTCACCTGTCCCTCGCCATCCCCGCAGACGCGGTCGCGCAGCTTCAGGATCAGGCGGCTCAAGCCCTTTGCGAATTCCTCGATCGGCGGGGTCTCGCCGTTGCCGAAGTCGGTGGAGGCGGAGTCGTAGTAACGGTAGATGATGATCGAGCGGTAGGGCAGCTTGAGATCCGCGCGCTCCGTCTCCAGCAGGTCCTCCCCGTTCTCGAAGACATCGCTGTATTGATAATCCCGCATCAGCCGGATCAGCGGTGAACCGAAGAAGAAGCGCTGGAAGCTGCCGCTCCACGCCCTCCGGGCCTTGGTGGCACCCACGTTAAAGCCCATGTAGGGATCGGCCACGGCTTCGTCGATTTCTCCTTGGGAGGCGGCGAAGCCACGGACGTAGATGATCGGATGGTGAGGATGGCTGGTCATGACAACATTGGATTAACTGATCCGGTTCGGCGTTTATCTAACCTCGTCCTCCTGCGCGAGAGGAAAAGGGGAGGGCGTCGCCGGATGACAAACCGGCACTACACGGTCATCAGCAGGGAGCTTGCTTCAATTTCATGCAAATTGCGATCCGGCGCGATACGCTCCGGACTGATGAATGGCCGTTATCTATCCGAAGAATAAATAATATATTCGCATATCAGAATCCGCTTTCGGTGAATGCCAAAATTCCCTCCAATTTGGCATGAATTTGGGATGGCTTTTGAGTGATGGTCGCGAAATCCGGCCCTAAAGCTGGGGGTGATATTTTTCCGATTTCACATCGGACGATCCATTTTCGGCACAATGCAATGCACTGCAATCCACCCTGTGGGCTGCGTCGCTGCCGGGCAGATCTCAACCGGATTCCTCTACGGGAAGCCGTTGAACACAACCCAAATGAACAACCCAAGTAACATGCAAACTCGAAAGAGACCATCGCTGTTGTTAAGCATTGGATTCGCAGTGCTATCGCTCCTGTCGTCACGAGCCCAAGTGACATCCGGGACCACCTACACCTTGGTGGCGCGGCATTCCGGCCACTTCCTTGATGTGCTCGGTGCCGCCACGGCCAGCGGTTCGCCCGTGGGCCAATCGGTTGGACATGGCGCGAGCAACCAGCAGTGGTTGGTGGAGTCGCTCGGCAGCGGGCAATATCGCCTCACCGGTGTCGGCAGCGGGAATGTGCTCGATATCAACGGTGCCTCCACCGCTGACAACGCCGCCGCGATCATCTCCACTTGGAATAGCGGCAACAACCAGCGCTTCACCCTGCAGGACCGTGGCAATGGCTACTACAGCCTGGTCTTCGTCCATTCGGGCAAGGCGCTCGGAGTCCAGAGTGCCTCCACCGCCAGCGGTGCTGCCGTGGTGCAGCTCCCGAACAACGGCTCCACCAACACGCAGTGGAAGTTCGCGAAGGGACCGTCGGGCTATATCTTCGCCGGGGATGAGGGGGGCACGCGGACCTTCTCGGGCGGCAAGGTGGATCTGGCCTATGGTGCGGGGAGCTCTTTCCACTTCGTCAACAAGACGGACGGAGCCTGGACCTTCAACAACACCACCTTCCGCGATCCGATCCCGAACACGCTGAAGAACGGCTACTACAAGGCCACGAACACCAGCGGCCCCGCCGGCTACACCTACTGCGTCTCGGAGAATGGCAGCTTCACCTTCACCCAGCCGGTGAACATCGCCTACGGTGGCAATGGCAGCTATGCCTATCAGAATAGCCAGAGCGGCACGATCACCTTCAACAACGCCCGCTTCGGCGATCCCGCTCCGGGTGTCGTGAAGTCCGGCTGGTTCAAGGCTCTCGCGCCCCTGCCTCCGACCCCGCCATCGCTCTCGGCTGCGAACCTGAACACCTTCATCGCGAATCATTCGCGCTATGAAGGCGGATCCGCTGCGGCCTACTCCGCGGAGTTCCAGTCCTTCCTCACCTACATGGGCGGGGATGTCTTCTGGCCGAAGATGTTCGGCCCCGGACGCTGGACGAATTCGATGCTGGATATCACCTCCAGCTACGGCGGTGCCGCCGGTTCCAGCGGCGGGAATACCTGGTATAACAAGAACTTCTGGGACACAAATGTCGGCCAGCGCGTGCCCGTGCTCATCCATGAGTACATGCACCACATGAACAACGGCAGCGGTCTCTCTGCCTACTTCAATGCCGAGGCGGCGGACCCGGCCAAGCGTTGGGACGGCAGCGGCTACGCGAATGTTTCGCCCGCCGAGTACATCGCCTCCGGCTTCCAGTGGATCGTCCAGAATCCTTCCGGTCGCCAGATCGTGTTTGAGAACCATCCGGCCTTCTATCTGCACATGGTGAATACCTTCATCCCGCAGTTCTACACGCCCTGATGGATCATTCCGGCCGCGGCGGGCAGATCCGCCGCGGCCCTCTTTTCCAATCTGATCTTCTTGAATCCATGACTCCCGGTTTTCCCAAGAAACTCGCGGTTTCCGTCTCTGTCCTGACCATCGCGGCGGCAGGGATCTATTCCTTTGACCGATCCGGTCATTCTTCCGCCACGGCCGAAGCGATCACACCACCCGGGCCGCTGCGATCTTCCGCTACCGCTCGAGCAAACGCAGACTCTGATACCGGTCGGCTTCTTGAAGAGCTCAAGTCTCTAACAGCCTCCGGCGAGCTTTCCGATTTCCAAGCATTCCAAACCGCGATCCGATCCTTGGCGAAGATAGATCCGCAGGCTGCTTCGGACTTCGCGGCTTCCTTGGAGAATGGCTCCATCCGCGAGATCGCGCTGCACCGCGTCGCTCAGGAATGGGCCGGCCGTGACCCTCAAGCTGCCGCCCGCTGGGCGAATGATCTGCGCAATCAGGAGGAGCGCGGCATGCTGCTCAACGGCATCTTTAGCGAAGTCTCCCAATCCGATCCCGCCAAGTCCATCCAGATGGCAGAGACCTACGACCTGCTTTCCTTCGCACCCGGCATGACCGCGAACCTCGTCGGGCGATGGGCTACACGCGACTATGACTCCGCATTGCATTGGGCTGAAGCCCAAGCTCCCGGAACCGCGCGTGAGGAGATCTTCGCCCGTCTCGCGGTCATCCGCTGCGCCACTTCACCCGAAGATGCCGCAAGCTTGATCTCCGATCTGGTCTCTACCGGAGGCGCTCAAGAAGAGGCTGCGATCACGATAGTCTCCAGGTGGGCTACCACCGATCCGGAAGCTGCCAAGGCGTGGGCCAACTCCTTTGAAGCCGGAGCCCTCCGCGACCGGGCTCTCAATGAGGTTATCTTGGTCTCGGCGGCGAAAAGGCCAGTCCCTTGATCGGATTTCCTCGAATTCTCCTTCCTTACCCGAAGAACTTCCTCACCAGCGCCATCACGCCGCTGAGGATCACGCTCACGAGGATGCAGGTCATCACCGGGAAGTAAAAGCCGGCCTTGTCACCCTCCACCCGGATGTCACCGGGCAAGCGGCCGATCCATGAGAGCCAGCCCTTGCCCCCGGCAAACCACAACACGGCCCCGAGAATCACGATTCCCAGTCCCGCGAAGACTAGCAGCTTGCCCGCATTCTCCATGCCCCAAGATCACGCGAAGGCCTTCCGCAGCAAGTCGAGACTCTTCGGGATCGCCGTGAGCGGATCCTCCTTGCCCTCGAATTCCAGCGAGACATAGCCGGTGAAGCCCGCGTCTTTCATGATCTTTGCGATCCGGGGGTAATCGAGCTCCAGCGTGTACCATACCCCGCCGCCGAAGTAGGTCTTCGTCTGGATCAGCACGGTATCCTTGGCCAGCTTGGTCAGGCGCTCGTAGGGATCTTCCAGGAAGTTCCCGGTATCCAAGGTCACCTTCAGCCAAGGCGAGTTGATCGTGTCCACCACGCGCTTCACGCCTTCCGGCGTCACGCCGAGCCCCCAGTGATTCTCCAGTCCGAGCACCACGCCGCACTTCTCCGCCACCGGCAGGATCTTGCGGTAGGACTCGATCACCCAGCCGTAGGCATCTTCTTCGGTATAGCCTTCCAGCGGTTGCTCGATCCCGCGCTTTGCCATCAGGTCGTCGAAATCTTTCGAGGTTCCCCAGGTGCCCGAGTTCACCCGCATGGTCGGGATGCCCAGCGCGTAGGCCTGCTCGATACAATCGATCGTGTGCTTGATCTGCGCGTCGCGCTTCGCCTGATCCGGCGAGAGGAATCCTTGGTGAGTCGAGTAACCCATCAGGTCCAGCCCGAGCAGGAAGGCATGGCGCTTGTATTTCTGCAGCGTGACATTGTCCGGGATCTCATTCGCCGCGGCGATCTGGCGTTGCAGGATCTCGAAGCCATCGAAGCCCATGCGCGCGGCGTGATCGAGGCAGGTCGGGATGTCCTTCAAATTCTCCCGCTGGAAGCCCCAGAAGGAGTAGGATGAGACCCCGATCCGGTTCGGTCGGGAAGGGCTGGCTGCCGCCGGTGCGGTCTCCTCGGACAAAAGGGGGAGGGGAAGGGCGGCGAGGCTTCCGGAGGCGAGGAAATGGCGGCGTTTCATGACCTCTCCAGACACCACGCGGAGGCCGCCGTGGCAAGAACTCGACCGCATTTCCGGTGGGAATTGGCAGCGATCGCCGCCGTAAGGAACGAAAAGTGACAAGGGTCCGGATGGGGTCGGGGCTCCTCCTCCGCTCTTGGAATCGGGCTGCCGCCGCCTCTGCGGAATCGCGGATCCTTGTGTGATTTCCGCAGGCCCGGAGGAATCATACAAGTCTCGCGGAGGATCGGGGTTACCTTTCATCAGCCCTTCCGTGCGCAACCCAAGTCTCGCGCACCGAACTCATCCCCGTCCCCGAAACCCATGGGCCTCCTGCACTGTGTCCTGATCCTCTTGTGCCTGCTCACCCTGTTCGCCCGGGGGCAGACCCTCGTGTTGAACAACGAGGTCCATCGCGCCGATACCTTGGCCGCCAATACCGTGGCGACCCTGAGCGGCAAGTCCGAGCTGCATATCAACGGTGGTGGCGATCCGATACCCGGCTGCACCATCCACCTGAACTCGGAGAATTCCTTTCTCTTCCTGCACCAGCTCCTGCCGTCCTCCGTGGCTGCCACCTATCTCTCCCGGGTGCGGGTCAATGGAGCAGCGGCCGTGCTGGATACGAACGTCAGGGTCGTGGAGCACGTCGCCGGAACGGTGCTCATTCCCCAGCCTTCCTCTTACTTGCCGCTCCAGGTATTCACCGGAACCCATCTCACCGGTACCTCGAAGAAGCTCGGCTCCTATACCGCCTACAACACGACCACGCTCGGCCCCTTCGCGGACAACATCCGCTCTTTCATCCTGAAGCGCGGCTACACCGCGACCTTCGCGCAGAATGAGAATGGCACCGGCAGCAGCGTGAACTACGTGGCGCAGGACGGCGATCTCGAGGTATCCTTCATGCCCGCCGCTCTCGATCGCACGGTGAGCTTCATCCGTGTCTTCCCCTGGCGCTGGACCGGGAAGAAAGGTTCCTGCGATGTCGGTCCCGTTTCGCTGAAGGCGAACTGGAATTACAATTGGAACATCAGCTCGAACTCCACGCTCGATTGGGAGTATGTCGCTATCAAGCAGCAGCCGAACTGGCCGGGCTTGGATCAGGATTGGAAGTGGCGCGGGGTGAATCACCTGTCCGGCTACAACGAGCCGGACAACTCGGTGGAGGATGCTTATCAGAATCTGACTCCGGCGGGCTCCGCGGTGAATGCCGCCGCGCGCTGGCCCGACCTGCTTTCCACCGGGCTACGCGTCGGAGCCCCGGCGGTGACGGATGGTGGCACCGGTTGGCTGAACACCTTCATGAACGAGGCGAATAGCCTCGGGCATCGCGTCGACTACGTGCCGGTGCACTACTACCGCAGCTACTGGAACAAGACCGACCCGGCGGGCGCGGCCACGCAGATGTATAATTTCCTCAAGAGCATCTACGATGCGACCGGGAAGCCGGTCTGGGTGACCGAGTTCAACAACGGTGCGAACTGGACTGACAATGCCCACGATCCCGACGTCACGCAGAATCGCAACGCGATCGAGGCGATGATCAACATGATGGACAATACGCCGTGGATCGAGCGTTACGCCATCTACAGCCGGGTCGAGTGGTTCCGCCAGACCCACTACGATGACGGTAGTATCACGCCGATGGGGGCCATGTACCGCGATCATGTCGCCCCCATCGCCTACCAGCAGGTGGTGCCGAACAACAGCCCTTCAGCTGCCGCCGACTATCTCTTCGACGGTAACGTGCGGGACTCGCGCAACGGGAACAATCCGGTCGTCTACGGCTCGCCGACAATGGTTCCCGGGAAGCACGGGACCGCGCTTTCCTTCGATGGAACCGACGACTTCCTGAGGCTGCCCAATCGTCTCGGCGACAGCACCGACTTCTCCAGCGCCGCCTGGGTGAAGTGGGGCGGGGGGGCGAATTGGCAGCGGATCTTCGACTTCGGCACCGGCACGAACGCCTACCTCTTTCTGAGTCCTAAGGCGGGCAGCAATGTGTTGCGGTTCACGATCAAGAACGGCGGGGCCGAGCAGCAACTCAATCACAGCGCCGCTCTTCCCGTGAATGTCTGGACTCATGTGGCGGTGACGCTCACCGGCAACACCGGCAAGCTTTTCGTCAACGGTGCCTTGGTAGCCACCAATACCGCGATGGACATCAACCCGGATGCCATCGGCACGAACTCGAATTTCATCGGGGATAGCCAGTTCGCGGCGGACCCGATGTTCAATGGCCAACTCGATGACCTGCGCTTCTACACGAACGCGCTCAGCGATGCCCAGGTGGCCACCCTGGCAGCGAGCACCCCGGCGCAATTCAGCGCGGATCTTCTTAACAAGCCCTCAGCACCGAAGTATCAGCCTTATGTTGCGAGCATCGCTGCCGACCTGAGCGGCGGCAGCGTTACCTTCAGCAAGCTCGGCGGCCCGGCTTGGCTGGCCGTGGCTCCGGATGGTAGCCTGACCGGCGTCCCCGGCCTGAATGACGGCGGCATCAATACCTTCCTCGTCAGTGCCACCACTCCGGCCGGCACCGTGCAAACCGCTACCGTGCAGGTGGAGGTTACGGAGGCTGCGGGCCTGAGTTCCCGCTATGCCTTCAATGGCACGCCACTGAGCCTCACCGGACCCGCCCACGGCATAGCCAGCGGCAGCCCGGCCTATGTCGCCGGAACCCGCGGCCAAGCCATCGATCTGGATGGCACTGACGATCTCGTCACTTTGCCAGCAGGGGTGGCCAGCCACGACGAAATCACGATCGCCACTTGGGTGAACTGGGATGGCGGAGGCAACTGGCAGCGCATCTTCGACTTCGGCAATGGCACCGAGGAATACTTCTTCCTCTGCCCGAAGTCCGCTAGCAACCGCATGCTCCTGCTCATCCGCAGAAATGGCGTGGAGACTTCGGTCGATGCCGGCCCGCTCGCCACCGGGCAATGGGTCCACCTCGCGGCGACTCTTGGCGGCGGCAATCTCCGCCTCTTCGTCAATGGTTCCCAAGTCTCCACGACGGCCACGACGATGAAGCTCTCCGATATCAACCCGGCGATGAACTACATCGGCGACAGCCAGTATGCGGCGGACCCTCTCTTTAATGGTCGCTTGGACGAATTCCTGATCTTCAACCGGATTCTAACAGGCACGCAGATCGGGGCCTTGGTCACCGCCCAGGCGCCGACCTTCACGTCGGACACCATCAGCAAGCCGAATGCCGCGATCGGCACTGCCTACGAGCAGACCCTCTCCGGAAATGCCAGCGATCCGAATGGCGCGGCCACGCTCGTGTTCTCGAAGGTCGGCGGACCGGCGTGGTTGACCGTGGCGGCAAATGGCCGGCTCTCGGGAGTTCCTTCCGCAGCCGATGCCGGCCTCAGCCGCTTCATCGTGCGGGTGACCGATTCCTCGGGCCTCGCGGATGATGCCGTGCTAAACATCAACACGCCGGGCCCCGCCGATCTCATCGCTCATCACCAGTTCAACAACTCTCCTGCCGATAGCGCGGGAGGCACCACGGCCACCAATTTTGGCAGCCCGGTCTATGCCGACGGCCTCTTCGAGCGCGGCATCCGTCTCGACGGCACCGACGACTACGTGAGGCTGCGCAATACCGTGGTGAACGGACTCACCGACATCACCATCGCCGCCCGGGTCTTCTGGGATGGCGGCAACAATTGGCAGCGCATCTTCGACTTCGGCAACAATACCACCCAGTACATGGTGCTCACCCCGAAGTCCGGCGCGAACACCCTGCGCTTCACGATCACGGTCACCGGCAATGCCGCGGGCTCCGAGCAGATCCTCGAAGCCCCGCCGCTACCGGTCGGTGAGTGGTCGCATGTCGCCGTCACGCTGAGCGGGGATATCGGCACCCTCTACGTGAACGGCGCGGTGGCGGATACCCGCCCGATCCTTCTCAACCCGGCCGACTTCTCGCCCTCGCTCAACTACATCGGCAAGAGCCAGTGGCCCGATCCCTATTTCGCCGGAATCGTCGATGACTTCCGGATCTACAACCGCAGTCTCAGCGGCAGCGAGGTCCGGTCGCTCGCCATACCACTACCCGCCGTCGTCGTGCCCGATCCCTCCTTCGAGGCTTGGGCGCAAGCGATCAGCTTCCCGGAGGGCGAGAACGCAGCCGACAGCGACCCCGACAGGGACGGTGCTCCCAATCTGTTAGAATATCTCCAAGGCTCGGACCCCCTCGCTGCCGGTGATGGCAAGCTCCCCGGCCTGATCATAAAAAGCGGTACCGAACTCGGCGGCAGCACCGATCCAGCCAAGCGCTACTTGACCCTCAGCAGCCGCGTGAAAAAGTTCCGGCCGGGGGTGTCCTTGATCCCCGAAGGTGCCGAGACTCTGGCCGACCTCGCATCGCCCGCGGCTGCTTCCCGCATGACTCAATCCGGAACGCCCGTTTCCGATGGCGAATACGAGACCATCACTTGGTTCTACAATGTGGCCGTGGAAGATGGTGCGCGCGGCTTCGTGAGATTGCGGGTGACGAAGTAAGGCCTATCCGCTAGCTCCGCTGCATGGCTGCACATGCCGAATCCTTTCAGATCCGCACCCGCGGGAAGGGCACCCTCGAGATCACGGACGAGGTCGCCGCGATCGTGAAACGGAGCGGGATCACCACCGGCATCGTCACCGTGTTCGTGCGCCACACCTCGGCGAGCTTGGTGATCATGGAGAATGCCGATCCCAGCGCGCGCCGCGATCTGGAGGCCTTCTTCGATCATCTGGTGCCGGAGGACACGCCGTACTTCGTGCACATCTATGAGGGCCCGGATGACATGCCCAGCCACATCCGCATGACCCTGACCCGGACCAGCGAGGTCATTCCGGTGATGGATCGCGCCATGACCCTCGGCACTTGGCAGGGGATCTTCCTCTTCGAACACCGCCGCGACCCGCACACCCGCCAGATCGTGGTGAGCGTGACGGGGGATTGAGAATGGATTGCGTGTTTTGCCCTGCTTGAACTAGTTTCCGCGCGTGGACGAAAGTGTTGAACGTTTGATTGAATCCGCGCTGCGGGAAGATATCGGCTCCGGGGATCTGACCTCCCTCTACTTCGTCCCGGAGGAGCGCCGTGCGACTGCCTTCGTCGTGGCCCGCGAGGCAGGAGTCTTCTCGGGAGGCGAACTCGGTCTGGAAGTGTTGCATCGCGTCGATCCCGCCATCCAAGCCTCGCTGCTGGTTGCGGATGGCGACCGGATCGCAGAGGGAGCCTATCTCATGAAGTTGGAAGGCCCGGCCCGTTCGATCCTCACTGCCGAGCGCACCATGTTGAATTTCATGCAGCGGATGAGCGGTGTGGCCAGTGCCACCCGCCAATATGTCGATGCCGTGCGTGGCACGAATACCCAGATTCTCGATACCCGGAAGACCATTCCCGGCTGGCGTCTCTTGGACAAACGCGCGGTGCTCGATGGCGGCGGTACCAATCATCGCATGGGGCTCTACGACCGCGTGATGGTGAAGGACAATCACCTCATGGCTGCCAGTGATCCGGTGGTATTGCAGACGGCGATCAAGCGCTTGAAGGAGGAGCATCCCCAAGTCGAAGTCGAGTTGGAGGCGGACCGTTTGGAGCAGGTGCAGATCTTCCTCGGCTTGGAGGGCGTGAACTACATCCTGCTCGATAACATGAGCCTCACCGATCTGGCGCAGGCTGTGAAGATGCGCGGGGAAGCCACGACCCCGCTGCTGGAAGCAAGCGGAGGCGTAACTCTGAAGACGGTCGCTGGCATCGCCGCTACCGGCGTCGATTTCATCTCGGTGGGTGCGATCACCCATTCGGTGAAGGCCATGGATCTGGCGCTCGATTTCACACGCAGCGAATGAGTCTGGACTGGCAGGACCTTGAGTTGCCGCCCGGTTTCCGCATGGATTTCCGGGAGAAGACCGGTTCCACGAACGACGATGTCCGCAGTGCCGCGAATGCCGGAGCTGTGAAAGGTCTGGTGATCGTAGCCGGGAAACAGGAGTCCGGGCGTGGTCGCCGCGGAGCTGCTTGGGTATGTCCGCCGGGGGAGGGGCTCGCCTTCTCCGTCTTGCTACGCCCGCGCGAGAATAAAGCGCTCTGGCCGCGGCTTTCTCTCGCCGCCGGTCTCGCGGTGGCTGAGGCGATCGAGCGGCTTGGACCCTTGGCTGAAGTGAAGTGGCCGAATGACGTTTGGGTTGGGGGCCGGAAGATCGCCGGGATACTGGTCGAAGCCGGGGACGACTTCGTCGTGATCGGTATCGGCATCAATGTGGGAGTGAAGGAGTTCCCGCTGGAGCTTGCAGATAGCGCGACCTCGCTGGCGCTGGAGTGTGGCGAGGCACCGGAATTGTCCGCCGTTCTGCTGCTGGTGCTGGAGCGACTGCAGGTGTGGAGCGCGAAGATCGGCGGGGGCTTCGAGGAACTTCTGCGCGGTTTTCGGGTCCGTTGTGCGCTGACTGGAAAGGCTGTGCGTCTGCTTGCTGCGGATGGGGCGCTATCCGGAACCGTCGCCGGGATTGGGGATGGCGGGGAGCTTTTGGTGGAAACTCCCAACGGGGTCCGGAGGTTGGTGCAGGCGGACGAGGTGCGGATTACGGGTTAAAGGCTGTTTTTCCCGCATTTCGCGCGGATTGGGCGTTGCCCTCCCGACGGAAGGGGCCTAGATTCGCGTGATCCGGCCCGTGAGAAACTCTTCTTTCGTTCACCTTTTCCTCGGAGTCGCCCTCGCGGCTACCGGGGCTTCCGCACAGGAGATCGCCGCCTTGCCGGATAAGCCGGTGGGCGGCTCGGCGAGCGATGCCTCGATCACGAACCGCAAGGATGCGCGCACTATCACTCTCGCGATCCCCGCGCCGCGCGGAATGATCCTTGATCGCAACGGTGCTCCTTTCGCCCAGAACCGTCTGGCTTGGCAGCTCGGCTTGCAGTTCGAGCAGTTCGAGAAAGCGGACCGCCAGTTCGTCATCGATTGGGGACGCGCCCGTTTGGAAAAGGCCAGAACCTTGGTCAAAGATCTCAAAGAGCCGACCGACGACGAGCTGTGGAATCACTATCGCGAGCGCCGCTGGCTGCCCTTGTTGATCTCCACCCACCTCCATGAGGCGGACAAGAAGAAGATCGAGCCTTCGCTGACCAAGGGTTTGATCCTGCATCCCGTCTATCAGCGCTACTATCCCGGTAGCGACCTGGCCGCGCACATCATCGGATACACCGGCAGCGTGGGCAAACTCCCGACCGGACCGATCAACTTCAACGAGCCAATGTGGGAGGAGTCCGAGGGCCGCGCCGGTCTCGAGTTGCTCTACAATCGCGAGCTTACCGGTCAGCCCGGCACCAAGAAACTTCTCTTCGACGAGCACGGTCGCAAGTTCCCCGAGGAGCAGCCGCGACGCCCGCGTCCAGGCGGCACCATCGTCACCACGCTCAACCTGAAGTGGCAGGAGCATGCGGAGAAGGTGCTGCGGCAGAAGGCGAAACGCGGGGCTTTCGTGCTGATCGATGTGAACACCGGCGAGGTGCTGGTGATGGCTTCGCGCCCGTCTTTCGATCTCAACCACTGGATCCCCGGTATTTCCGACGCCGAGAAGAAGACCTTGGAAGAGGATCCCTCCGCGCCGCTCTTTGGCCGTGCCTTCCAATCGAAGTATCCGCCCGGATCCTGCTTCAAACCTTTCGTCGCGCTGACCGCACTGAACAACGGCAAGATCGATGAGGATACCACCATCGACTGTCCCGGAGCCCTGACCTTGGGGAACCACACCTTCCACAACCACAACAAGAAGGCGGCGGGTTCGATCAATGTGGTCCAGGCGCTGGCCTCCTCGAACAACATCTGGTTCGGCAAGGTGGGGATGGACCTCGGCGCGAATGCCTTCCTCGGTACCGCCCGGCGCTTCGGCTACGGCGAGAAGACCGGGATCGATCTGGTCGGGGAAACGGCCGGGACCGTGCCGACAAACGAGTGGATGATGAAGGTCCACAAGCGGAACTTCAAAGACGGTGACGACTTCAACCTTTCCATCGGCCAAGGCTCGCTCGAAGTCTCGCCGCTGCAGGTGGCTCAGTCGATGGCAGGGATTGCGAATGGCGGGGTGCTGCCGAAACTGCATCTGGTGATGCAGGTGCAGGATCCCTACGGCCGCGTGATCAAGCAGGCCGTGCCGGAGCGCCGCAACTGGCTCGGCATCGAGCCGAAGGCGATCGAGGTGGTCCGCAAGGGCATGCACCGCGTGGTGGAAGGCGGCACCGGCCGCGCCGCCGCGCTGAGTTTCTCGGATATTTGCGGCAAGACGGGCACCGCCCAGTGGAACAACAACCGCAACCTCGCTTGGTTCGCCGGATTCCTTCCCTACGATGAGCCCCGTTTCGCCTTCGCGGCGGTCTACGAGGGTAGCCGTGGCGAGAAGCCGAGCGGCGGTAAGAATGCCGCGCCGATCGTGAAGTCCTTTTTCGAGCCCTTGGAAGAGGAATTCAAGGATATCCTGGCTCCGGCACCGAAGGCGGTCGAGATCGTGGACGAAGCCGTGGCCGGGGCGGAGGGCGATGGAAAAGCGCCCGAAGTTTCGGAGGAAGGGGTGCTCCGGGCCCAAGAGGTGGAGCCGCTTGATGCCGAGGGCCAGATGCAGGACGATGCGACCGAAGAGCCTCCGGTGGAGGAAGTTCCGCGGGCCCTGCCGGTGGAGCCCGAGGACCTGGGCGACGATACCGGTGACGAAACCGAAACGGTTCCCGTGGATTAAGCCTGCCGGGCGGTTTTCAGGGCTGGACGCGGGGGCACTTTGGCGGCACATACCCGATGCCCGCTTCGTGCGGGCTGTATTCAACGACCCAAGTTAATTCTCAACATGGACATTCAAATCGCCTCCCTTTGCGACTTCGCCGCGGATTACAATGGCAAGCTCGTGGTTTCCGGAACCTTCGACACGCTCGCGGCTCGTGCGCTCCCGGTGGTGCACCCGATGTGCAGCCTGGCGCTGCGCTTCTGCTTCACGCAGGAAGACGTGGGCCGTCACAAGCTTTCGATCAACATCATCAACGAAGACGGCGAGTCCCTCGATCCGAAGAACATGCCGATCGAGCCGGAGTTTGAAGTGCAACTGCCGCCGGGCACGCCCTTCCTGACCCGCAACGTCATCATGAATCTCCAAGGCCTCCAGTTCCCGAAGGCCGGCATCTACTCGATCGACCTCGGTTGCGATGGCGAACTGCTGATGCGCCTGCCGCTGCGCATCCTTCAGGTGAGCCAGCAGCCGCAGCCGGAACCCGTTGCCTGATCGCGTGACGGAAGCCCGTTATTCCTGTGCCCTGGTGACCGGCGCTTCCGCCGGCATCGGGGCCGAGTTCGCCCGCCAGCTCGCGCCCTATTGCGCGACGCTGGTTCTGATCGCGCGCCGGTCGGAACGTTTGGTGGAGCTGGCCGGTGAACTGGAGCGGGCCCATGAAGGCCTGCGGGTGATGCCGCTGGAGGCGGATCTGACCGATCCCTCCGCGCGGCTTCAGGCCGTGGGCCATTTGCTTTCCAAGGGCCTCGTGCCCGACCTGCTGGTGAACAACGCCGGCATGGGGGACTACGGCGAGTTCGTGACCTCCGACTGGATGAAGATCGAGTCGATGCTGCGTCTGAACGTCGAGGCCCTCACTCATCTCACCCATGCGCTGCTGCCGACGATGATCGAGCAGGGCAAGGGATCGATCATCAACGTCAGCTCGCTCGCGAGCATCCTGCCGATCCCGGACTTCGCGGTCTATGCCGCGACGAAGGCCTACGTCACCAGCTTCAGCGAGGCCCTGCGGATCGAGGTTCGCGACCGCGGGATCAGGGTCATGGCACTCTGTCCGGGCCCGGTGCACACCGAGTTCGGCCAGATCGCCGGACGCGGTCCGAACACCGACTTCGGTGCGCGCGAATGGTTCTACGTGCCGCAGGGACAGGTGGTCGCGGAAGCGCTTGCGGGCATCGCCGCCGATCGTCCCCGCGTCTATCCGGGCCTGAAGATCGCCGTCGCCGCCGCTGCGATTTCGCTGCTTCCGATCGCGATCATCCGGTTGGTGATGAGCACGCGTCCGCGAAAGTAGATGCGGTGAGTCCGTCCTCGCCGACAGAGACCGGATCCGGTTAACTCAGGATATGAAAGTCGAATGGAAGCGGGATCTTCGCTTCACCCGCGCCCACGTCCTCTCGTTTTTCGGGATGGCGGTAGCCGCAGGGCTGATGTTTGTCGCTTTAGGTCGTCCCATATGGGGCGTGCTTGCGTTGGGCCTGTTGGCGAACTTGCTGATCATGGCACTTTGCTCACGTCTCCTGCCCAAGCTGCTCCCGCCGAGATCGGTTGAGATCATTGATGGCGGATTGAAAGTGGATTCGGGATCCTGGGCTTTGGGCGATGTGGATTCGGTGTCGGTCACGGAGGACGAGCTCAGCATCCGTCTCTATCGCTCCGGGGACGGTGGCGATGAGTTTGTCGCCCGCTCGCGGGAGATGCCCCGCGAGACTTGGTTGCAGTTGGTCGCGATTGCCCGAGAGCTTCAGGCAAAGCTGAAGCCGTCAAGAGAAGCGGCTTGAGCAAGCTTAGGAGTCATCGCGTTGTCTCCATTTGCGGTCGTGCCTAGCCGCATGAAGCACGGCAACAACGAGCACACTCATCAAGGACTCGTCGATCCGATAGATCACCTTATAAGCAAATCGTTGTGGATAGAGCCAGCGAAATACGTTCCGCGTGCCGCCCTTGGCTCCCGTCCTCGGGGCGCGAGCCAAGCGGTTCCAAACTTCGAAGACCTCCCGGACGAAGTCCGATCCCAAGCCCGGTTCGCGAGCTTCATGCCAAGTTGCCGCCTCCGCCACATCATCCTCCCCCTCCGGCCGGAAATCCAAGCGCCAACTTATGAGGCTAGCCTCGAAGCAAGACGAGATCTGATTTCATCAAGGCTCAGGGAACTTGAAGAGTCCGCATCATGAGCCTCAAGGCGCTCGGCAACGATGGCCATTTCATCCGGGTTCAGGTCGGAGTCGTCGCAAATCAAGGCGGAGCGGATCAGTTCCTGTCGTTCAGCGACCGTGAAACGAGGTAGTTCTTGAAGGACTTCCGCGAGGTTCATGGGGAACACTACCCTTGGAAGGGGTATTTGTCAGCGCCATTTCACACCAGCTTCGCCTTCACCCCTTCGATCTCTTCGCTGAGTTGTTCCCAGCGTGAGATCGCGGCTTCGAGCTTCTGGGTGACCTGCTCGACGGTATTCGTCACCAAGCGGAACTTCGCCGGGGAGGCCACCACTTCGGGCTTGGACAGGTCGGCGGTGGCGTTCGTTTGGGCGATTTCGAGGTCGGAGATGCGCTTCTCCACGCTCGCCAGTTCGTCTTCCAAGGGCTTCAGAACCTGACTCCGGATCTTGCGCTGCTCGGCCTCGATGCGCTTCTGATCCTTGCGGCTGGGTGCTGCAGTGTTCGCGGCTGCCGCGCCGCTGCTAGCGGTCGCGGTGACCGTGCGGGTGGAAAGCTGCGGGCCCGCCTTCTCGTCGGCGGTCTTCTCGAGGTAGTAGGTGACGTTGCCTTGGAACAGCCGGGGATCTTCGCCGGGGCGGAACTCCAGCGTTTTCTGCACCACAGGGTCGAGGAAGGACCGGTTGTGCGACACGATCATCACCGAGCCTGCATAGTCGGCCAAGGCCTTCTGCAGCACCTCTTGCGATTGCATGTCGAGGTGGTTGGTCGGTTCGTCCAGGATCAGGAAGTTCGCCGGAGCCACCAGCATGCGTACGAGAGCCACGCGTGAACGCTCGCCACCCGAGAGCACGCCCACTTTCTTGAAGACGTCGTCACCACGGAAGAGGAAGCAGCCTAACAGATTACGGCAATAGGGTCCGGACTCGCGGCTCGCGACTTCCTCGACCGTTTCGAGGACCGTCTTGTTAGGGTCCAGTTCGTCTGCGTGGTTCTGGGAGAAGAAGGAGGTCGCCACGCGCATGCCGAACTCGTGCTTGCCGTCGTCGGGCTCTTCCTGGCCGGTGATGAGGCGGCAGAAGGTCGACTTGCCGGCGCCGTTCGGGCCGACGATGGCCATGCGCTCGCCGCGGTTGATCTCGAAGTCGAACTTCTTGAAGATCTGCAGCGGGCCGTAGGCCTTCGAGACGTTCTCCAGCTTGGCAACGAGATTGCCGCTGGCCGGCGGCGGCGGGAACTTGAAGTTCATCACCGCATCGGCGGCTTCCGGAGGCGGGATGCGCTCGATCTTCTCCAGCATCTTGACCCGGGACTGCACCAGCGTGGCCTTGTTCGCGGAAGCGCGGAAGCGGTCGATGAAGCGCTGGACATCGGCGATCTCACGCTGTTGCGCGATATAGCGCTTCTCGTGGATCTCCCGTCGCAGTACCGACTCCGTCTCGTAGTAAGTGTAGTTTCCGGAATACTCCTCGCAGCGCCCGTGGTGGAAGGCCAGCGTGCGAGTGCAAAGGGTATCGAGCAGGGCGCGGTCGTGAGAGATCAGGAGGATCGCCCCGGGGTAGTTGACGAGGTACTGCTCCACCCAGCGCTGCGTGCCGATATCGAGGTGGTTCGTCGGCTCGTCCAGCAGCAGGACTTCCGGCTCCTGCAGGAAGAGCTTGGCCATGGCGATACGCATCTGCCAGCCACCCGAGAATTGGGCGCAGTCGCGATCGAAGTCCGCCTTGCTGAAGCCGAGGCCTTGGAGCACCGACTCGACTTTCGGCTTCATCCGGGAGGGATCGTTGTCCTCGAGCTGCAGCTCGAGCGAGCCGATTTCCTCCAACAGGTCGCCATAGGGGGACGAGCGTGGATCGAGCTTCTCCAGTTCCGCGGAAAGGCGGTCGATCTTCTCCTGGAGGGCGAGAGTCTCGCCGAAGGCCCGCATGGTTTCATCCCAGAGCGAGATGCCCTTCACGTGGATGCCTTCCTGCGGAAGATAGCCCACGCGGGTATTCCGCGGCACCACGACCTTGCCACCGGAGACCTCGATGATTCCGGCGATCGCCTTCATCAGCGTCGACTTGCCGGCTCCGTTGTGACCGGCAAAGGCGATCCGTTCCTTCGGCAGGATCGAGAAGGTCAGATCGGAGAAAAGGACGCGGGCGCCATATTCGACGCGGAGATTGTGGACGGAAAGCATGAGCCGCGCGGAGACTTGCGGTCCCGGGGGCCGGGGTCAAGGCGAGGGAGGGCTTCGCGGGCAAGCTGCGGGTGGCTTTCGGGAAAATACGCGTAGGAAATCGCCCGTTCATGCCGTTTTATTCCGGCGTGAGGTGGTTTCCAGTTCTGCTGGCTTTGACGCGCGTGGCGTCTGCGGATGCCGATTTCTGGGATCTGGAGCCGATCCGTTACTCGGATACCGCGCCCACCGACCGTCTGGCGAAGCTGGCGGCGGACTTGAGTTCAGGAGCCAAGAAAGTGGATGGGCAGACGGGACTGGAGCGGCTCCGCTTCGTGCTCAAGGAGCTGGCGGTGCCCGAGGAATCGCAGGTTCTCGTGTTCTCGAAGACCAGCCTGCAGATCGCCCAGATCCATCCGAAGAATCCCCGCGCCCTGTTCTTCTCGGACGAGGCCTACGTCGGCTACGTCCCCGGCGGCTCGATCGAGGTCATCATCCAGGACCCGGTGCTCGGCCCCGTTTTCTACGTGGTCGAACCAGGCGGTCCGGGCGGGCTGGATATCGAGCGGGATACCTCGCTCTGCATGTCCTGCCACGGCACGACCCGCACCGAGGGGGTGCCCGGCATGACCGTGCGCTCGGTCTTCCCAAACGGAGAAGGCCACCCGATGCTCGCGATGGGGACGACGCAAGTGTCCCACGAGACCCCGCTGCCCGAGCGCTGGGGCGGCTACTACGTTACGGGCCGTAGTTCCCTCCCTCATCTCGGCAACCGCACTTTCGTTGAGGGCGGCGACGATCAGCCGCAACCGAGCGATCTCGATCAGCTGGGCGGACTCATCGAGGTGGCAAAATATCCCCGGGCGACCAGCGACATCGTCGCCCTGATGGTGCTGGAGCACCAGTGCCGGATGCACAACCTGCTCAATGCCGCCGCACTGCAATACCGGCGCGCGCGCTATATCAGCTCCGCGATCGATCCGAATGCGGATCCTGACCAAGGCTCCGCCGGACGGGTGGCGGACGGCATGGCCCAGCGGATCGTGGAGTGCCTCTTCTTCAAGGATGAAGCAGAGCCGGGCGACGATCTAGTGGGCGGTGAGGAGTTCCAGAAGACTTTCACGGCGCGCTATCCGAAAACGGTTTCAGGAGAATCCTTGGCCGAATTCCACCTTTACGACCGCATCTTCAAGAACCGCTGCTCCTACATGGTCTACTCTCGGGCCTTTACCGAGCTTCCTGTCCGGGTGAAGCAAGCGGTGTTTGCCCGGATGAAAGCCACCCTCGCCGGGGAAGATGCCAGCTTCGACTATCTGAAGGAATCCGAGAGGAAGCGCGTCGCGGCTATCCTGAGGGAGACTCTGCCCGCATGGTCCAAATAAAAAATGGAACCGGCCGGACGGAAGGGAGGACGCGTTGGGGGGAGAGTCGCATCCTCCGGTTTTCCGCCGGCCGGTCCGGTTAGTCGGGGGGAATCGATGTAAGGATGAACGGACTTCAGATCATTCCGTTTCGAGGGTGCCCAAGAGGCCGCGGACTTCCAACTTGCGGTCCACCCGGATCGGGACCGAGTGGAGGCGCTCCTTGCCAAAGGGGCTCTCGTTGATCAGTTCGAGAACGTAGTCGCCGTCGACCGGGAAGGCGTATTCGTAGTCTTCGGGGAAGAGTTGCTTCTCCGGTTGGCTCCGCTCAATCGGCTGGTTCCAAGTGCCGCCCACGATGCGGATCGGGTTGGCCGGGTCCTTGACCGAAGTCGCTTGGAGATAGGTGCCGCTGCCGGGGTAGGGGTCATAGATGGCCACAGTCAGCGGAGGCGTCGCCGATCCGATGACTTCATCGGGCTGGATGCCCGAGATTGTTCCGGAGGTGACGGCCCAGACCTGAACGTGAGCTCCTGCGATTTTGGATTGCGTGTAGGCAGCATCGGCCAAGGCATGTACCACGAAGTGCTCTTCTCCGCTGACCTTGGTCGGATCGGCACCCCCAGTCAGGTTGGTGACCGCGAAGTTGAGATCGGTAGGACCGTTGGTGTAGATCGAAGCACTCGACTTCGGCGTGCCGGAGGTCGCTTGAGCCGGGGTGAACGAGGGTTGGGCGGTGGTGTAGTTCTTGACGTGGTGCTCGAGAAGCACGCGCTTCGCCGCTTCTTGAACTCCGGTGCCTGAAACCAAGCCGCCCACGTTGATCTTCACCGAGAAGGGCTTGTCGGCCCGGGTCCGGGGGATGCCTTGGTAGGAATCCATGGCCTGGATCGTGATGTTGGCGGTCGGCATGTAGGCCCCCACCAGCTTTTGATCCAGCAGGTAGTCGGTGGCGGTGTCTTGCTTGACGGTCCAGAGCTGGAACAGGGCACCACCGCTTTCCAAGAGTCCCTGCGATGGGGCGTTGCCCTGCGGGGTAACGCTCATCGACCAGACCACTCCGGTCGTTTGCTGGGTCTGGCGCACGAAGTTCACATAGCCTTCTCCCGCGGCAAAGACGTGGGAACAAAGCAGCGCACCGAGGAGAAGGAACGTTTTCATTTGCTGGTAACGGCGGGAGTTGCGGGTGGGGTGACTTTCACGGAGATCGGACCGCCGAGGTGCACGGCCACGATCACTTTGGTTTGATTCTTCCAGAATTCCTGGCGGGCTTCCTGTAGTGGAGCCTTGCCTGCGGCTTGATCGAAGGTGACTTCCTCGGTCTGAATCCATCCGCGGTTCGCGATGAGGAAGTCCTCCCAGGACAGCAGGGTGCCGAGCGGTTTGGTTCCCACGCGGGGGCTCATCTGAGCCGGGGTGTGAAGCACCGCGCCCTTGGGCACCATGGTCCAGTGGGTGCCATCATGAAGGATCTCCGATTGCTTGATCAGCGACTGGCTGTCCGGCCGGCTGACGTTTGCCTCCTTCTCCGCTTGCTGCTGCTGCTTCTTGAGAGCATCGAAGGGGGACGGGGCGCCTTGGAGTGCGGCCATTTGTTCCGGCGTGATGCGGTCGGTAATGGGCGTTTCGGCGAAAGCGCTACCGGCGGCGGCGAGGGCGAGGAAGAAAGCGGGAGTCTTCATTGTTCGGGGGGGAGAATCGGAAGATCGGATTACTCGAAGGTCACGAGCACCACGAGGTCCTGAAGGTCGAAGCCGGAGTTACGGGTGTCGGTCTGGCCGAGTTCCATCAGGAGGATCAGGTCGCGATCGCCGATCTTCACCTTCTTGGTGGCTGTATCCATGTAGGGCTTCAGGAAGCTCTCGATCGAGCTGCCGTTCAGGGCCGGGACGGTGGTCGGCACGCGGTCGCCGTTCTTGAGCATCACCAGGTTGTTGGTGGTGGATGCGGTGTTGTAGAGGGGAAGCCAGCCGTCGCGGTAGCCGCGGCCACCGAGATTGATCGAGTCGCCCTTCTTCACGTTCTCGGTTTTGAGAACGAGGTTAGGCAGCACGCTGCTCTGGAGGCCGTAGAAGACACGGCTCCAGGAGCCGCCGTTCTTACTCATCATCACTTCCACCGGGAGGAAGCTCAGGATTGATTCCTGAAACGAGGCACCGAGCACGCGAACCTTCATCTTAAGGTCCTTCTTCGGCTTGATGACGTTCGGCGGAACGATGTCGATCACACTGGTGATGGGAGCTGGGTAGGTGATGTTCCAAGCAAGCTGTGATTTCGAGCCGGTGCGCAGGAGATTGCTATCCACGGAGAGGGTGCCGGTGGGCACTTCGTCGGCTGCGGGGGAGCTACCGATGGCAAGGAGGCTGATAAGCACGCTCGCCAGCAGACGCCCGCCGCACTTAAGCAGGGGGGTGTTCATTCGGGGGGATGTCGGGGGTTGAAACAGCGTCCGCCGTGGGGGTGGGGGTGGCGGACGGGGAACATCAAGCGGCCGACGAGCCCGAAAATCAAGAAGTCCGGGGCAATCTACGCGATCACGGAGGGGGGTGAAATCAGACGTGATCGCGGAGGTTGTGTCTCTATTTTGCCTTTAATTGCAAATTTAGTGAAATAAAAAGCCCTTGCTGGGGTGGACGCGAGGTCCTCCAACAAGGGCGCTTAATAATCAAGAAAGCTTAATGAAACTTCACCGGCTCACTGATCGAGGATCGAATTCCAGTGTTCCACATGGTCCTTCTGCGCTTCGAGAAGCGGGGCCACATCGTCATGGATGGTGATCGATTTGATCAGATCCTTCTGGGCGATCTTGTTCACCACGTCTTGGCCCTTCGTGACTTCGCCAAACACGGCGTGCTTGCTATCGAGGTGGGGCGTGGGCCCGTGGGTGATGAAGAACTGGCTGCCGTTGGTATTCGGCCCGGCGTTCGCCATGGAAAAGATGCCCGGCTTGGAGTGCTTCAGGGAGTGGTCGATCTCGTCCGCGAAACGGTAGCCCGGACCGCCACGGCCGGTGCCGGTGGGATCGCCACCTTGGATCATGAAGTTCGAGATCACCCGGTGGAAGCTGACGCCATCGTAGTAACCGCGCTTCGCCAGATTCAGGAAGTTAGCTGAGGTCACCGGTACCTTAGAGGCGAAGATGGTGCCGTCGATGTCGCCCTTGTCGGTATGGATCGTGATGCGGATATCGGACATGGCCGCCAGCTTCTGAAACGCGGCGCGCGGAGGCGAGAGCGAATTGCGCCTCACTCACTCATCGTGATGGAACCACAGCACGCCGCAGAGCGCCATGCCGACCAGCCAAGTCTCCCAAGCATAGGCGCAGAAGAGCGGGTAGATCATCAGGGCTAGGCCGATGGCCACCGGCTTCCAGCGATCCAACTGCCGGCCGTAGCGCCACGCGCCCCAGCCGATGGTGCTGAAGATGAAGCCGCCGAGGATGTTGAGAGGACTGAAGCTGAACATCCGGATGTGCTGATGATCTCCCGGAATCCTCGGGAAAGCAAGTCGACAGCGCGGGGGCCTAGCCGGGAAATCCCCGCAGGATCTCCGCAGGGGTCATCCCCGACTCCCGAAGCCGCCGGATGGAAAGCGAGTCGGCCCGCTTGGCGAGCCGGACGCCCGCTTCATCCTTGATCAGCTCATGGTGCAGATAGACCGGTTCCGGAAAGCCGAGCAGGCTCTGTAGGATGCGGTGAATGTGAGTGGAGGAAAGCAGGTCTTCTCCGCGGGTCACGTGGCTCACCTGCTGGAAGGCGTCGTCCACGACCACGGCCAGATGGTAGGAGGTGCCGATGTCCTTCCGTGCGAGAATGGTATCTCCCAAGATGCCCGCTTCCACGGGGATGACTCCGTGGCGGAGATCGGTGAAGGAAAGCGGGCCCGCTATTTCCGCGGCGCGGGCCGCATCGAGGCGCCATGAAGGTGATGCGCCGCTTGCGAGCTTGGACTCGCGTTCTTCCTGACCGAGCCGGCGACAGATGCCCGGGTAGTGACTGCCCTCCGGCCCGTGCGGAGCGCTGGCCATGCGGGAGAGTTCCTCCTCGATCTCCCGCCGCGTGCAGAAGCAGGGGTATACGGCGCCGATTTCCTGCAGGCGGGCGAGCGCGGCTGCGTAGGCTGCGCCCCGCCCGGTCTGTCGCAGCGGCGTGCCGTCCCAGTCGAGACCAAGCCAGCCTAGGTCTTCCTCGGCCGCCTCGTAATAGTCGGGGCGGACGCGGGTGTGATCGATGTCCTCGAAGCGCAGGAGGAAGCGCCCGTCATGTTCCCTCGCGAGGTCGCGCGCCACCTTCGCGGCGTAGGCATGGCCCAAGTGCAGGTAGCCTGTCGGGCTGGGGGCGAAGCGGGTGACGACCGGGACCATGAAGGAGGGCGCGTCCGTGGATCTGCGCCGCGCCACGATGCTGCGGCGGTACCCTCCTGCGGAAGCTCGAAATCGGCTTCTATCTCACTCGACGGGCTCGCAGATGATCGCGACCTTCGCCGGGATGGCAGGAAGATCCACGACGTGCTCCACGCCGGGTAGTCCTGCCACGTAGAGCGGCGTTTCGCTGCGCACGAAGTTGGGCAGGTCCACGCGGTTGTCGGTCAGCAGCACTTTGCTGCCGGCATCGACCAGAGGTGAGATCGCCTCCCCCGGAGCCCGGGAGAATCCCGCGAACTTCTCATGACTAAGCAGTCCCTTGATCACGACGAAGCCACCTTGGGGCTCGACGGACAACGATGCGGTGTAGCCGAGATCGCGGGTTGCGAAGCGCTTCGGGGTGGTCGGCGTCACCGGGAAGATTCCCTTTTGCTTGGAAGCTTCCATCGTGAGACGGGAGGTTTCCGCAGGCTTGAAGTCATCGGGATAGACGAACTCGCGGAGCATCTCGATCTTCGCTTCTTGCCCGCGCTTGGCGATGATGGCCGGGGACGAGGTGACCTGGTTGTTCTCGATGAATTTCATCGTCACGCGGTATTTCTTCGGGCTCTTCCGATCCTGCGTCGCCAGCTCGGAATATTGGCCGAGTGCGATCGAGGCATTGCCTGAGTTCGAAGGACTGCATTGGGTGAGAACCAATGCGGAGACGAGAATGGCCGAGGGCTTTACCATAACTGACAGGCACTATCAGCAGCGGTGTTGCCGTCAAGTTTGCTTTCAGTTCCCGCTGCCGTGATCCAGTGCAATTCAGCCGAGTTCTTCCGTGGCGCCAGCATCCAAGCGGCGGCGATAGCTTTCCACGGCCTGAGTCCAGGCCGAGTGAATGCCTTCCGCCGGGCGCAGCCAGACAGCGCGGTGCAGGGCGAGCATACCGGGAGCGAGATACATCAGCTCGATCAGCTCTTCTTTCGACATCGCGCCGGGTCCCATGTTGAGGCAGCGCTCGACCAGAGCCTCGCTGCTCTCGTTCATCTCGCCGGGTTCCAGGAGGGAGACGTGCACGCCGTTCACGTAGGGATCCACGACCGCGGCGACGAGTCCGTGTCGCGCCGGTTGGGTGGCATCGAGTGCGGGATCGACCGAGGCATGGGCCATGTCGGCGAGCTTGAGCACATCCGGGGGATTGAGCTCCTCGGGAGTGGAAAGGATCTTATAGCGGGCCAGCGCCTTGCCATAGCGGGCGCGGCTGGTCCACACCGACACCGGGATGCACAGGATGAGGCCGAGCAAGATCGGCGCCATCCATGCGGCGAAGGTGGGGCTGATGTACCAAGCGAGTACCGCCCAGCCGATGCCCAGGATCGTGGGCGTGGCATGCACGGTCAGGGCTTCACCCCAGCCGGTGCCATCGGCCTCGCGGTTTTGGCTGCCCCAGCCGACCGCGTGACCCAGCACGATGCCGGAGACCATGAGTGTGTGAGCCACCATCACGGCCGGAGCCAGCAGCATGGAGAGGAGGGTCTCGAGGAAAGTTCCGATCAGCAGCGGGAAGAGGCCGCCGAAGGAGCGGCGCACCCGCGGCACCAGCACCGCGCCGATCATCGCCAGGATTTTCGGCAGGAAGAGCAGCAGGAAGATCGCGCCGGTGAGGATCAGGCTCTGCATCCGGCCGTCGATGTGGAAGAGGCGGTCAACCAAGGTGCCGTCGTAGGGGAGATTGCTCAGGCCGCTGGCCTCGCGGTCCCAGGCCACCCAGGTGCCGAAGATCAGGAAGAGGAACCATAGCGGGCTGCCGAGGTAGGCCATGATCCCCATGAAGAGGTGGGCCCGCACCGTGAGCGGCAGCTTGCGGGCGAAGATCAGCCAGAGGTGCTGCAGGTTGCCCTGGCACCAACGGCGGTCGCGCTTCAGGTGATCGATCAGGGTCGGCGGGGCTTCCTCGTAGGTGCCCTCGATGTCCCAGGCGAGCCAGACTTCCCAGCCTTGGGCCACCATCAGCGCCGCTTCCACGAAGTCGTGGCTCAGGATCTTGCCGCCGAAAGGTTCGCGTCCCGGCAGGTCGGGCAGCTCGCAGAAGTCGGAGAAGGGCTTCACGCGGATCAGCGCGTTGTGGCCCCAGTAGCTGCCGCCGCCGAGCTGCCACCAGTTCAGCCCGCGGATGAAGAGCGGCCCGTAGAGCCGCATCGCGAATTGCTGCAGGCGGGTGAAGATCGAGGAGCCGCGGATCAGCTTCGGCGGGGTCTGGAGGATGCCCAGGTTCGGATAAGCCTCCATCACGCGCGTCATCTTCAGGATGTCGCCGCCGTCCATCAGGCTGTCGGCATCCAGCACGACCATGGCCTCGTAGCCTCCGCCCCAGGTGCGGACGAAGTCGCCGATGTTACCCGCCTTGCGGTTGGAGTTGATCTTACGGCGTCTGTAGTAGATCCGGCCGAAGCCGCCGAGCTTGCGGCAGAGATTCGTCCACGCGGTCTCTTCCAGTACCCAGAGGTCCAGATCGCGGGTATCGCTGAGGATGAAGAAATCGTAGGAGTCGATGTGTCCCGTGGCTTCGATCGAACGGTAGATCGCCTCGATCCGGGCACAGAAGCGGGTGCAGTCCTCGTTGTAGACCGGCATCACCACCGCATAGCGGCGGGTGAGGGGAGCATCACCGGCTTGCTCGGCCAGCTTCGTAATCCGCGCCGCGCGCTTCCGACCCCACAGGATATCCCAAGCGCCGAAGAGCGCATGGAAGGAGCCGAGCACGAGCAGGCCGTTCAGGATGAAGAAAACCCCGAGCAGCAGCACGTGGGCACGATGCATGCCCATGCGGGTGAAGAGATCGTAGAGCCAGTAGGTGGCGGCGAGATTCACCACCACCACGCTGCCGAAGAAGACCAGCCGCCGGAACCAGGCGAGCACGGGGCTGAAGAAAGGCCGCGTCTTCACGGGGCCGTCTGGGGCGGACTCGTCCATCATGCAAAGAATATGAACCAGAGCACGCCCCCGATCAGGGCCAGCAGGAACATCGCGAACATCTTCCGCACGATCGGGCGGCGATCCATGGTATCCCACCACTGGGCGGCACCGGTGCCGATCACGTTCAGCTCAAGCGGCTTCGGCACCATCGTCAGGGTGGCGAAGCGCGGGCCGGCAGCGAGGTAGGACTTGCGCATCGCCTCGGTGAAGGCAGGTGGCCACGGCTGCGGCGTGAGGAAGACTCCCTGCCACTTGCCGGGCATGTCGGCCAGCAGCAGTGCCAGACGGCCCCGGGCGGCGAGGCGGCGGTTTTCCAGCGGTTCGTCGAGCACTTCCTGGGTCCAGCGAGCGATCTCGGTAAGGGTTTCTTCCATCGCCAGCACACGGGCCGGCACGCCGGGTTCCTTCGCTCCGCGAGCGGAGGCGCGCCAGAGGATGGCGCGGACCAACTCGGCTACCAGCAGGCGATTGCGCAGGCGCAGTGCCTGGAGATATGCCTCCACCGCCGCGTAGGCTTCTTCCCACTCGGACAGCTCGGTTTCGCTCAGCGGGCGCAGCGTTTCTAGGGGATGATGCGGTAGGCCCATGTCTCGGTCAGGAAATCCTCGCCCTTCTTCAGGCTGCAGCGCAGTTCTACGGGGCCGATGTCGGAGAGCTTGCCGCCTTCCGCGGCGGGAGTGATCTGGAAGGCGGCGCGCCAGCGCCCCTCCGGCAGCGGTTGCACCGCCACACCTTGAATCTTCAGCTTCGAGGCGGCTTCACCCAGCGCGGTGATCATCGCTTCCGGGCGTTGGTCGCCTTCCCACTTTTCCAAGGCTCCGCCCGCGAACTCGACCGTGACGGTGCGTTGCTCCGGCTGCCAATCGTGCAGTCCGGTGCGCGTGGCGACCACCCGTCCGCGGGATTCCGCGGGATCTTCATCCATCGTCCAGTGCTGCTTGTAGGAGAACTCGATCCGCTCGCCCGCTTGCGGGATGTGGGAGGGCTCCCACATCGCGACCACGTTGTCGGCGAGCTCGTTGTGGGCAGGGATTTCCATCAACATCACTTTGCCCGAGCCCCAATCGCTGGTCGGCTCGATCCAGAGCGAGGGGCGCTTCTCATAGTCGGCCTCGCCGTCCTCATAGGCGGAGAAGCGGCGGTCGCGTTGGAGCAGACCGAAGCCCTGGCACTTGTCCATGGAGAAGAAGCTGAACTCCAGCTTCCCGGTGTCGTTGGAAAGCGGACGCCAGATGCGCTCGCCGCTCTCCATCTTGATCGCCAGACCGTCCGAGTCGTGAACCTCAGGGCGGAAGTCGTCGAAGCGGCGGCGCGAGTTCTCGCCGAACCAGAACATGCTCGACATGGGCGCGAAGCCGAGACGGGTCACCGCACGCCGCGCGTAGAGCACCACGCGCACGGTCATCACGGTATCGTCACCCGGCTGGATCAGGAAGCCGTAGGCACCGGTGTAGGAGGGGCCGTCCAGCAAGCCGAAGAGCATGGCGGCCTTGTCTTCAGGGGTCGGCTTGCGCAGCCAGAACTCGCGGAAGGACGGGAACTCCTCCTTGCCGTCGATCCCGGTGTCCACGGCGATTCCCCGTGCCGAGATGCCATAGCGCTGGTTCTTACCGAGCGCGCGCCAGTAGCTCGCGCCTTGGAAGACCGCCAGTTCGTCGAAGTAATCCGGGCGATTCAGGGGCGCATGATAGCGCACGCCGGCGAATCCGGTTTCCGGCGGCAGTTCGCCGCGCTGCTGGATCAGGGGACCGTAGTTGAAAAATGCCTCGGCCAGGCGAATCCGCTGCTGATGGGTATCGGTGAACTCGTTCACCGCCACCGGCTCCTTGAACAAATAGCCGGGATGAAACAGCATGGCCCGGAAGGGGAGCTGCTCCGCACCCCAGATTGCCCGTTCCGGGACGAAGCGGATATCCCGGTATTGGTCGTAGCTCAGGTTCTTCATCCACTCCGGCAGGGCGTCCGCATTCGGAGCGGCGTAGGGCTGGGCGGCCAGCTCCTTCGCCATGGCGTCGATCTTCTCGAAGGTGACATCCTCGCGCTTCCAATCCTGCCCGGCGGCAAGGGGGGCGAATGCCAGGAACGCAGTTAGATGGATAAAGCGATGAACCACAAGCCAGCGCATACCCTCTCGCACGTTCCTGTCAATCCGCTGTACTAAAGCAGAGTGAAAGATTTTGACAGTTCCGGCGTGATGCGGGGTCATGCCGGGTTTTGGAACAGGTTTTCTTGTCGCGGTTCCCGCCGGTGCTAGACAGGCAGGCGGATGGACGAATCCCGAGATCCCTTCCGCGAGGCCCGCCGCCGTTCCGGCATTCTGGAGTGCGAGTTCCAAGGCGAACAGGTGCCCATGATCTTGGGCCATGCCGAGGTCCGGGCGGCGGCCAAGGACTGGCAAACATTCAGTTCGGATGCGCCTTTCCGGGTTCCGATTCCTTCTGAGGAAGAGATGCGGACGGTGCGGCAACTGCCGATCGAGACCGATCCGCCGCAGCACACGGCCTACCGGGAGATCGTGGAACCTTTCTTCCGGCGGCCCAAGGACCCGGAGTTCGTGCAGCGTGTTCGCTTGTTGGTGAGGGAGTTGCTAGGCGGGGCCTTGTCCCGGCCGGAAGTGGAGGTGGTGCGTGAACTCGCCCTTCCGTTTCAGTCCCGGGCCCTGACCTACCTGCTTGATGTCCCTGAAAGCGAGGCGAAGACATGGATCGGCTGGGGCATCCATGTCTTCAAGGACGGGGCCGACGGCGAAGTGAAGGGTGCGGAACTGGAACGGTACATCCACGCCCAACTGGATCGGGCCGAAGCCAGCCCGGGGCAGGACTTCTTCAGCGCGCTCGTCATCGCCGAGTATGATGGCCGGAAGTTGAGCCGCGAGGAGATGCTCGGGTTCGCGAACCTGACCTTCGCCGGAGGAAGAGACACGGTGATCCACACCGTCTCATCCGTGGTGGACTATCTGGCGGCTCATCCGGAGGCCTTGGCCTTTCTGCGCGAGGATTCCAAGCGGGTCATTCATGCGAGCGAGGAGTTCTTCCGCGTCTTCATGCCGCTTACGCATATCGGCAGGGTCTGTCCGGGAGGAGCGGAGCTTCCCGGCAAAACCATGGCTCCTGGCGATCGGATCTCGCTCTGCTGGGCGTCGGCCAACCGGGACGAATCGGTCTTTGCGGAGGCGGACGAGATCCGGCTCGATCGCAAGCCGAACCCGCACCTGTCCTTCGGCTTCGGGACGCACATTTGCCTCGGTGCCGCGCACGCCCGGCTTCTCGTCCGGGTGCTTCTCGAAGAGTTGGCCGCAGGGATTGCCGGTATCCGGGTGATCTCCTCGGTGCCGCATGTGGAGAAGGCGGCAGCCTATCGCCGGATGACCGGCTTCGATGAGTTGAGGGTAGCCTTCAGCGGGCTCTGAGTTGTGCGAGCAGGCCCGCGCAGGCGTCCTCCACCAGATCGGCGACTTCCTCGAAGCCGCTCTGACCTCCGTAGTAAGGATCGGGTACCCGGGGCGCGTCGTGATTCTCGCAGTAATCCACCAGTAGCTTGATCTTGGCCGAGCGGCTGCCATCCCGATCCAAACGCCGTACATCCGCCAGATTCTCCTCATCTGCGACCAGGATCAGGTCGAAGTCCTCCAGATCCTGGGGCTGCACCTGCCGGGCCCGTCCGAAGATCGGGTAACCGCGGGCTTTCAGCGTGGCGGCCATCCGCGAATCGGGGCCCTTTCCGCTGTGGTAGCCGATGGTTCCGGCGGAATCGATCTCCACCGAGTCCCTCAGATCGCTCTCGGAAAGCAATTTACTACAGACAATTTCCGCTGCCGGCGAACGACAGATGTTGCCCATGCAGACAAAGAGGACCCGGAACGGCTTGCGCGGATTGGACATCGTGTGGAAAAGCTGCGGCATGCTCCGCATTTCCGCGCTGGCGGCAATTTCAATCGCCCTTACGGCGCTGCTCCCCGCGGCTCCGCCGAACGTGGTCGTGGTGATCACCGACGACCAGGGCTATGGCGATCTCTCCACCCACGGGAACCCCGAAATCAAGACGCCCGAACTGGACAAGTTCCGCGAGGAATCGACCGCCTTCGAGCGCTTCCAGGTGAGTCCGACCTGTGCGCCCACCCGGGCCGCTCTGCTTACCGGACTCCACGAGTTCCGCTGCGGGGTCAGCCACACCTTGATGGGGCGCAGCCTCCTCAGGCCGGGCATCCCCACGATGCCCGAGATGTTCCGGGCGGCAGGTTATCGCACTGCGATCTTCGGCAAGTGGCATCTCGGGGATAGCTATCCGTGCCGACCGGAGGACCGGGGCTTCGAGGATGTGTTCGTTCATGGCGGCGGCGGGATCGGCCAGACTCCGGATCACTGGGGAAATGGCTACACCGATCCGATGATCCGCCGCCGCTCGGGATGGGAGAAGACCAGCGGTTACTGCACCGATGTTTTCTTCAAGGAGGCGATCGGGTGGATGAAGGAACGCGCTGCGGAGAAGAAGCCCTTCCTCCTGCATCTGGCCACCAATGCCCCGCACTCGCCCTACATCCCGCCGCCGGGAGGTCCGACGGATGCCCCCGGCGCCTTCGCGGCCATGATCGGGAACATCGACACGAACTTCGGGCAACTACTGGTGGCGCTGCGCGAAGCGGGGATCGAGAAGGATACGATCGTGGTGTTCTTGACCGACAACGGCTCCGCGATGGCTCGCTCGAACGCCGGCATGAAGGGCCGGAAAGGCACGCCGGACGAAGGCGGAACCCGCGTGCCATGCTTCATCCGCTGGCCGGGGAAAATCTCCACCAATCGTAAGGTGGAGGAATTGGCCGCGCACCTCGACCTGCTGCCTACTCTGACGGGTCTTTGCTCCGTGACACGACCGGATGCTTGGCAGGGAGACGGGGTGGATCTCTCGAACGCCCTGCTCGGGAAGGAGTCCTTTCCGAAAGAGCGCGTGCTCATTACCCAAGTTGGCCGCTGGAGCGGGAACGATGCGGCGGCGCGCTTCCGGGCGCGGGACTTCGCGGTGCGCGATGCTCGCTGGCGCTTGGTGGGACTGGAGCTCTTCGATATGCAGAAGGACCCGGGGCAGACGACGAATGTCTTCGCCGAGCATCCGGCGGAAGCGCAGCGCTTGCTCACGGATTACGGCCGCTGGTGGGATGAGGTGCTGCCGGTGGTGCGTGAGCCGGTCCGCTACGTGGTGGGTGATGAAGCCTGTCCGCTCGTCCGGCTCAACGGCCACGACTGGTGGCCCTCGAAGGAGGCGGATGGCGCAGGAGCGGAGGCCTGTGTCGATCAAGCCTCGATCTGCAAGCTGCTCAAGGCGATCCAAGTGGCTGCAACCCGCAATCCCGTGCCCTCGACCTCCGGCCACTGGAAGCTGCGGATCGCGCGGGAAGGGAACTACGAGATCATCTTCGGCCTGCTGCCGCCTGAAGCCACGCCGGAAGAGCGGAGCGAAATGGCCAAGCTCCGGACTGGCCTGGCCCATCTGCGTGCGGGCCAAGAAGAGCTGCGATTGGAAGTCCGGGAGGGTGCCAGTTCCTTCAAGGTGCCGATGGATCTGGAGGCCGGTCCGATCGATCTGGAGATCTGGTTCGATGGCCAGTTGCTGAACGACCGCATCCTCGGCGCCTTCTTCGCCAGCATGGAATACAAGGGTCCGCGCAAGGCCCCGAAGACCGAGCTGAAAGCGAAGCCCGCGAAGTGAGAATCCTGCGCAACTTTGCGTGAAAGAACGGGTTCTCATGCACCGGAGATCGACTTTATCATGAAAAACACCGCCACCATCGGAATCGCCGCCCTGCTCGTAGGGGGTGCCGGAGGCTTCCTCGCCGGCAAGGCGGGCTCCTCCGACAGCAGCAGCGCCAGCAACAAGGCCGAAGAGGTCATGAACGCGAAGAGCCAGCGCTCCTCGTCCAGCAGCGCCTCCAGCTCCGGGGAGTCCGGCAAGCGCGCGCGCAATCTCGACCAGATCCTCAATGAGCCGGGCCAGCTCGCCCGCATGCAGGGGCTTATGGAACTCTACTCCGGCATGGATGCCGGGCAGCTTGAAGCGGAAGCCGCCAAGCTCGACCAACTGCCGATGGCCCAGCGGATGATGGCATCCTTCCTTCTCTTCGGCCGCTGGGGTGAAGTGGACCCGCAAGGTGCGCTCGCCTTCGCGAACACCATGGGCTTCGGCGGTGCCTTCGTGCGCCCGACCATCCTCCAGAGCTGGGCCAGCTCGGATCCCGAGAATGCAGCCAAGTATTTCAGCGAGAACCCCCGCGAGTTCGCCCAGATGGGCTTCGGCCCCGGTGGCGGAGGCCCGGGCGGTGGCGACAGCGGAGCCGGCACGATCGCCGCGGAATGGGCCAAGCTCGATCCCGAAGCGGCGCTCGCATGGGCGAACACGCTCAGCGGCCGTGACAAGGGTGCCGCCCTCAATGCCGTGATCGGCGAGATGGCCTCCAAGGATCCGAACAAGGCCGTGGCCGTGGCTGCCACCCTCAGCGGGGATGAGCAGACCCGCGCCTACAGCGAGATCGCCGAGAAGTGGGGTCTCAAGGACTTCGCCGCTGCCGAGGCATGGATCAATTCGCTGCCGGCCGATGTCCGCGACCGTGCCATGGCATCCGCCCTGGAAAGCTTCGCAAGCACCGACCCGGTGGCCGCCGCTGCCAAGGTGGCGATGATGCCCGCCGGTGAAGATCGCGACGACGCGATCGAAGACATCGCCGGACCTTGGGCGCGCAAGGATCCCGCTGCCGCCGCCGCATGGGTGGCCCAGCAGCAGACCGAGGATGTCGACGATGCGATCCGCCAGGTCATGGGCCCCTGGGCCAATACCGATCCCGCTGCCGCCCAGACTTGGATTGCGAGCCTGCCGCAAGGCGAGCTTCGCGACGAGGCGACCGCGACCTTCATCTGGTCCAACCGCAGCGCCGATCCGCAGGACTCCATCCAACTCGCCGAATCGATCTCGGACGAAGGCACCCGCAACCGCACCATCGGCATGTCCGTGTGGCGCTGGATGCAGGAAGACCGCGAGGCCGCAACCTCCTATGTCCAAAGCTCCACCTCCCTGAGCGACGAGGCCAAGGAGCGCCTCCTCGATAACCGGGGCTGGGGTGGCCGCGGCGGCCGTCGCGGCCGCTAATCGCCGCCGATGATTTGACAAGGCCGCAGCGGGCGCGAATCGTCCGCTGCGGCTTTTTTGTTTTCATGTGGAGCCCGGAGGACACGTACGCCATCGCGCGCATCGATTTGCCACAGGCGGGAACGCATGGCTGGCAGGTGCGGATGCAGCGCCGCGGGGTGAAATACGGAAAGTTCTTTGCGGATGGCCTGCACGGCGGCGTGCCCCAGTCCTATCAAGCGGCGCTGAACTGGCGGGATGAGCTGGTCACGCGCTTGGCGGAGGAGGAGAATGCCGCGCGGATCTGCCGTCGCTCCCCGCGGAATTCCTCCGGGGTGGTCGGTGTCTCGAAAGTCCGCGTGACCGCCGCGAACGGCACCGGCTATTGGTTCTGGCAGGCCACCTGGTGTCCGGCCCCGGGCGAACGCCGCTGCGTGAAGTTCTCCGTGAAACGGCACGGCGAGAAGCAGGCCTTCCGCCTCGCCGTGGAAGCGCGGAAGAGCGGCACCGGGGGATTGTGAGATTCCCGGATTTGGGCTTGGAGGGGGAGGGGCGGCCCCCGAAAGTGCGCACATGTTCAGCGCCAGCAAGCTTACCGAGGATCAAAAAGCAGCCCTTCACCAGTGGGCGGCTGCAGGAGCCTCGATCGCGGATCTCCAGAAGCGCTTGAAGGACGATTTCGGAATCGGCATCACCTACATGGATGCCCGCTTCCTCGTGCTGGACCTGGGCATCGAACTGGTGGAAGCGCCGAAGGATGAGAAGAAGGCGGAGCCCGAGGAAACCCTAGCGAAGCCCTTACCCACGGGTGCCGTCACCGTGGAGATCGACAATATCGCCCTGCCCGGTGCTCTCGTTTCCGGCAAGGTGACCTTCTCCGACGGCGAAACCGGTATCTGGATGCTTGACCAATATGGTCGTCCCGGACTCGACCCCGACACCCCGGGATACCGTCCGGTCCAAGAAGATATCGTCGAGTTCCAGAAGCAACTCGCCGAGTTGGTACGCAAGCAGGGCCTCTAAGCAGGGCCTCGGAAACTTTGTCACGGATCCGGTGCGGATCTGTCGCGGAAGAGAGTCAGTGTGACGCGGACAGTTAGACCTGTCGTTCCTGCATGTCGTTGATATTCAGTGTTGGGTGTCGCCGCTTCAGCGGTGGCACTTCGCTTGCATCTAGGGATTCATGCAGGTGCCGGCCATCTAGGTTGATGGATCGGAAACCGCGACGGGAGGGTTCGGACCACGGACTCCGGCCTGCCCCGGAATTGCTTTGAGACATCCGTAGCAACGACCAAACAACTATGAGCACACTGACTTACTGGAATCCCCTGCGCGACATCCAAGATCTTCAGAGCCGCGTCCTGAATGCCCTGAGCACCGGCTCTTCCCGCACCGCGGCAAACAAGACCGATGCGCCTGCCGCCGATTGGGTCCCGGTCGTGGATATCATCGAAGATGAGAAGGAGTTCCTCATCAAAGCCGAGCTGCCCGAAGTGCAGAAGGAGAACGTCCGCGTCACCGTCGACAAAGGCCGCCTGATTCTCAGCGGCGAGCGCAAGTTCGAGAAGGAGGAGTCCGGCAAGACCTACCACCGCGTCGAACGCTCCTACGGCAACTTCCTGCGCAGCTTCAATCTCCCGGAGAACGCCGATGCCGACAAGGTGGAGGCCGAGTTCAAGGACGGCGTCCTGCGCGTGCATCTTCCGAAACAGGAGAAGGCCAAGCCTCGCGAAATCGAGGTGAAGGCCGAGTAAGCAACGTTCACGGTTTTCATTGGATGGGGATTCGTTCCGCCGCTCCGGATTCATGGCCGGGGCGGCGGTTCGTCGTTCAAGCGGGAGCGGCTGTTAGAACGCCGTGCCGATCGCGAAATGCCAGGTACCCGAAGGTTCGCCCAAGTCCTCCGTGAGGTTATGCCCGTACTCCAAACGGATCGGTCCGACCGGCAGATCGATGCGAATCCCCAGCCCCGCCGCGATCTCCGGCGATTCGAAATCGAAGCCATTACCGATGCCGATCAGGTGACCCGCATCCACGAAGCCCACACCCTTGATCGGGCCGAAGAGCGCATGCACATACTCGGCATTCGTCACCCAATAGGTTTCACCGCCTAGCGGGTCATTGCTGCGGGTGCGAGGACCGAGCTCGTTGAAGCGATAGGAGCGGACCGTATCCGCTCCGCCGGTGAAGAGCCGCAGATCGATGGGAAACTCGGCCGCACCGGAGGAAGGGAAGAGCATACCCATGCGCGCGCCCAAGTTCACCTGGCCTTTCTTCCCGATCGGAATGTAGCCGCCGGCATTCGTGTCGAAGCGCACGTAGTTGGAATTTTCGTCCGCAGCGATGAAGCCTGCCTCTAACAACGCATTGATATGGTAGCCACGCGTCGGTGAGACCGGATCATCGCGACGGTCGTAGCCGACATCGGCGCGGACGTAGTTGTGCGTGTAGACGGTTTCGCCCAATTGGTCGCGGGGAATGCCGTCCTCGCTGATATTCACGATCGAGCTGCCGAAGATGATGCTGGCGTCGATGTATTCGCCGAAGTCGTCGCGCGAGAACTCCGCGGAGACGCCGGTCTCGAACTTCTCGTAGCCCTCCAGCGCCCGCGTGACCGAGAAGAGTCGTAGCCCTAGATAGGTATCCGTATCGAAGAGCCAAGGGTCGGAAAGGCGGATATCGCCCAAGATGCCCCGCGAGCTCACTTCCAGACCGGTGCTGAAGTTCCAGAGGTTCCCCATCAGGTTCCGGTCATGATACTTCAGGCCGAGGATGGCACCCTCATAGCTGCCGAATCCGCCATAAGCCGAGGCACCGCGCGCCTTGCCCTCCACGATTTGCAGCGTGGCGTCGAGCATGCCGGACTCGTCGGTGTTGTTCTCCACGCGGACCGAGGAAAAGGCTCCGGTGGCGAGCACCTTCTTCAATCGCTTGTCGAAAACTTCGGCGTTGAACCATTCGCCGCGCAGATCTTCGAAACGCTTGGTGATGCGTTCGACCTTGGTCTTCACGGTGCCCTTCACGATGATATCGCCCAAGCGCTGGCGGGTGCCGAACTTGATGATGAACCGCGGCGTGAGCACGCCGCTCTCGAGGATACGGTTCATCTTGAAGGTCTCGAGCGGATAACCCGTCGCGCGGAAGATGCCCTCGATTTCACCTCTGAGGGTCGTGAGCAGGTCGGTGTCCGCCACCTTGCCCACATGGGGTGCAGCCTTGGTCCGCAGACTCTCTAACAGCTCTGGGGGTGCTCCGTCGAAACGGGGTGCGCCCAGATGGTGGAGACGTCCCGGATCGACCCGGATCACGAAGGCGATCTCTGCGGTGCCCGGGATCACCCCGCGCTTCTCGACCTTTGCTTCCGCCTGCCAGTAACCCCGCGAACGGAAATCCGCCTCCACCAGCTTGAGGCCTTCCGGGACATCGCTCTCGCGGAAAGGTGGTTCCTGGCCGGGCCGGAGAACGCGCTCCTGCCCGGGAAGCTTGAAGAGCCGGGAGAGTCGCACCTGGTCTTCTTCCTCGAAGCCGGGGACATTCACCGAGCCGATGCTCAGGCGCGGACCCTCGTTCACCACCAGCCGGATCGTGTTGCCGGAGATCTCCGCCTTCACGTCCGGCGTCTGGAAACCCTGGCGCTTCAAAAGCGTCTCTAACAGGAATGCTGCATCGCTGGCACGGGCAGGGGAGGGAGGCTTGGCCTTCACGTGCTCCAGACGGTCGCCTAACAGGTCGAGCGCTTCGCTCTCCTTGATCGATTGCAGCCCCTCCACACGGAGGTCCGCAGCGAAGGACGCAAGACTGGAAGACGCAAGACACAAGGCTGGAAGCAGGAGAGGCCGTCTGGCGCTTCCAGTCTGTCTTGCGTCTCGAAGTCTTGTCTCTCTCCTCATTTGAACCGGATCACGAATGCGCCGAGGACGCGGGTATTGCTCTGCTTGTCCACGGAGCCGCTCACGTAGAATCGATCGTGCACCTCGATGGTGGCGGAATTCAGGCGCTTGCCGGTCAGCGGGTCATCCTCGCCGATTCGCACGTCCACGCGGTTGATCACCTCCAGCACCTTGGCGACCTGCTCGGCGAAGGGCAGGCGACCCTTGCGCCATTCTTCCACCAGAAGCTGGGCCGCCTTCAGCGTCGCGGCTTGTCCGCCTTCCAAGCCATCCGAGGTGGTGCCGGTGGCAAGCAGCGTCATGATCTCGCTTTCCGGCAGCGGCGGGTCGGAGGTCAGGGCCGTCTTCGGCGCGTTCACCGGACCGTAGAAGAAGATGTTGATCTCGTAGCGGCCGACGTTCGAAGTGCCGCGGATATTGAGCTCGGGATTCAGCCCGCCCGCCGGGGTGAAGACGATCGCGCCGTTGTCCACCTTCAGCGTGCTGAAGGGCAGCCGCGCGGTCGCATTGCCGATGATCGCATTCCCCTGCGGTTGGATACTGCCGAGCGTGCCGCCGAAGCGGATGTCCGCCACCGCGAGGCCGTCCGCAAGATTGCCGCGGATCAGAAGTGGATCGCGGGTGCGCACGCGGACATCGAGTGCCCAGTTCCGGAAGGGCTCCGGCAGGTCCTCGGTCTTCTCGTCCGGGTCGATCGCCGGAAGGCTCGGCCGGGAGGGCGCATTGAAGGGCATGCGCAGCGGCAGGATCTCGAAGTCGCGGTAGAACAGGCTGTCCACGATATCCACCGTTCCGCCGATGGTCGCATTCTGGAGGTCACCGCGCAGCGTCAGGTCCGCGTCCGCACGCACGATCATGGATTCGTCGCGCTTGAGTGGAAGGGCGGTGCCCTTGAGGGAAAGATCGAAGACCGGCTTCGAGCTATCGGCCAGGCTCACCGTGCCGCGCCCGTTTACCGAGCCTGCGGCCAGTTCCATGGCCAGCGATTCCAGACGCACTTCCTTGCCGTCCAAGCGGACCAGCGCATTCGCCCCGCTTATCGGCGGCACCTCGGAATCCTTCAGGGCGAAGGCCGCATTGCTAAGTCGCACCTCCCCCCCCAGATCCGGCGTGCCCAGAGTGCCCCCCGCGCTGACGAAGCCTTCCACCGATCCCTGCAGGGTGCTGGCATTCGGCACCATCTTTTGGAAGGTCGCCAAGTCCAGGCGCGGGATATTGGCGCGCGCCTCGAACTTCTCCCCAAGCACCATCCCGGGATTCTCCGCCCACTCGCCCGGCTTGAAGGGCATCTTCCCGTTCAGGGTGACGCTGGGATAGCTCGTCGGCCGGATCTCGCCTGTTAGAACGAGCTGCCCGTCCGCGCCGTCCAGGGAGATCACCGCATCCGTGATCGGCACATCCGGCTGATCCGGGACTTGGATTCCCTTCAGTTCGGTTTCCAGATCGATCTTCGGTTGGGCCGGCGTGCCGGTGACGACGAGACGGACCCGCCCGCTTCCACCCGCCAGCGGGGATTTCTTCTCCGGCAGCCAGGCCGCCAGACGAGCGTTTTCGATCCACTCGGATTCCAGGAAGAGATTCAGCGGCTCGGTCTGGCGCAGGAAGTCGCGTGCACTTCCCATCTGTTCCGGCACGGGAATCTCCGCCCGCCCGCCGACCAGCCGGGTTTCGCCATCCTTCCATTCGAGGGTCGAGAGTTTGAGCACGCGATCCACGAAGCTCGCTTTAGCTTGGATCGTCTGGCCTTCCGCGATGGCCGTTAGGCTGGCGAGATTCACCTCGCGCGGCCAGAAGTAGTCGCCTTGGGTGCGAACGATCAGCGGAGGCACATCCTTCCGCACCCACTCGAAGGAGGTGACGTCGAAATTGCCGCGGTGCGGCTCCGGTCCGAGGGCGCCGCTGCCGTTCCATGCCAGGCTGGCATTCATGCCCGTCGGCAGCGTGACCCCGGCGGCGGACGCCCAGGGAGAGAGCCGCTCGGGGCGGAAGGCCTCCAGATTCGCGCTGGCCTCGTAGGTTTTGGTCGTGAAATCGAGGGCGTAGGTGGCGCGCAGCCCGTCGGAGCCCAGCGTGCCGTTCAGCTTGTTGTCGGGAGTCCAGCGCGTCTCTCCTGCCAGCGATGGCGCGTCCTTCTCCGGGGACAGGAGCCATTTGGCGTCGGCACTGCGGATTCCTTCCGGCCCGGAGTCCACCTTGGATTCGATTGTGAGCGAGGAAGCGGGCAGGGGAGACGCCTCGGGCGGGGCGAATTTGAATCGCTCCTTCAGCGTCGCGTAAAGCGGGGCGAGCTGGGGAATATTCAGCTTGGCCTCAGCCTCGAAGTCGTTCCAGCCCCCGGCCTCGAGATCCCGCCAGCGGATCGCGGCTTCCACGTCCGCCCGTGAGTCGAGCGCGGCCAGCGACCAGACCGCCTTGGCGTTGTTGCCTTCCTTCGAGGCGGAGAGAGTAAGGGACTCTGCCTTCCAGTCCTCGTAAACAAAGTCACCGAGTTCGGCCTTGGTGGTGGCCTGCCAGCGCTCCGGCGCTTGATCGATCCCGATGATCTGGGCCTCGAGGCTGCGGAGATTGGCGGTGGCCGGCAGTCCGAGAGCGAAGTTGCTGGCGGCGTTCTGAAGGGGGAGAGGCTCGCCCTCCATCCGCAGTTTCGCGGTGATCTCCGTGCCCTCAAGCACGAAGCGGGAGTCCTCTATCCGGGCGACTCCGGAGGCATAGGGTCGGCCGCCGGCGGGAAAGCCGATGAATACATCATTCACCCCCAGGCGTGGCGACAGGTCGAAGCGGTCGAGCGTGAGGCTTTGCTCGGTCCAGTGGATGACGGAATTCTGGGCCGCGAAAGCGTAGCCTCCACCGGCATCCAGAGTCCCGAGCTCCAAGCGGAAGATGTCGCTACCCGGTTCATGACTGAACTGGCTGGTGTCGAGCGTGACGAGCGGCTTCGAGTCTTTAATGACCTGCAGCTTCAGGTCGGCCGCACCGAGGTCCATCGGCAGCAGCAGCTTGCGGGCTTTTCGCAGGGATTCACCCAGCGCCACCGGATCGAAGGGCTTGTCCGGCTCCGCGGGGTCATCCTTCTGCCCCGCGTCCAGATCGATCACCGCATTGATCTTGTCGACCTTGATGCCCTGAAGTTCGCCCCGGACGACCCGGCTCACCTTGTAGAGCGGTTCCACGGCGTCGATCTCCAGCTTCTTGATCACCCCGCCGCTCAGGGAGAGCTTCTCCACCCGGATGCCACCGAGAAGGGTTCCCGAGAGCTGGAAGTCCGCCTTGTAGTCGGAATTGGTAAGGGCCCTCTCGATCCCAAGCTTGCCCAGCCAGCGCCAGCCGGGGCCGTTGAGCCAGACCAGCAGCAGACCGCAGAGCAGGAGCAGCACACCCAAGAACTTCCGCGCCCGGCGGCGCCGCTTCTTCGGTTTCTGTGGGGGCTCCTCTTCGCTCATGGATAATTGTCGCGCATCAGTCCTCGCCCCATCATGGCCCGCGGTCAACGATTGCTGTTCCTGCCGCTCATTTCTTCACGATGAGATTACCCTGATGGAGACCCGTATTCGCCGCTGTTGCGGGCTTCCGGCGGGGTGAAGCACGCAGTTTCAGCTTCGTGGACACCGCATCGTCAATACCGCGTGGGTACCCGCCCCGGGATTCCTTGCAGATGCTTGGTCGGCTTGTTGACAAAGGGGGAGCCGCTTGACCAATGTGCGAGCGCCGGGGTGCGCACAATGCCTTCCCGACCTTTCATCTGATTTTCTAAAAGGCCCGAAAACCCGTGTTCTCTAACGAAGATTACTTGGCAGACCTGCTTGTGGAGGCAGGTGCCGTCGCACCCGATTCGGTCGATCAAGCCCGCCGCAAAGGTGGTTCGGTGATCGAGAAACTGCTCGGCGATACCGACCTCTCCGAGACGACCATCTGCGCGGTGCTCGCGCAGAATGCGGGGCTTGAGGCCATCGACCTCGGTCAGATGGCGATCCCGCCGGAGGTCGTCAGCGCGATCCCCGATGATATCGCCCGCCGCTACAAGGCGATCCCGATCGCGGATGATGGCGTCTATCTGACGGTGGCCGTCGCCGATCCCTTCGATTTCGAGACCATGGACAGCCTGCCTCACGTGCTGGGGCGGGAGATCAATTTCGTCTGTGCTCCGGTCAATGCGGTGAACTCCTTCCTGAAGGATTTCTACGGCGCGACCAACAGCGGCGGCGGGATGGATTTCAAGGGCGGCCATGAAGTGGAGGCCTCCGATGGCGATGCCCCGATCATCCGCTTGGTGCAGAATCTCCTGGTGGAAGCCATGAAGATGCGCTGCTCGGACATTCACATCGAGCCGCTCGAAACCTCCGTCCGCATTCGCTACCGCATCGACGGTAAGCTGGTCGAGGTGGACAACCATCCCAAGAAGCTGCTCCCGGCCATCATCGCCCGTCTGAAGGTGATGAGCGGATCGATGTCGATCGCCGAGAAGCGCCTGCCGCAGGACGGACGTATCCAGGTCAAGACGGCGGAGAAGGAAATCGACCTTCGTGTTTCCTCCGTGCCCTCCAACCACGGCGAGTCGATCGTCATGCGTATTCTCGACAAGTCGGCCCTCGTTCTCGGCTTGCCGGAGCTCGGCTTCTTCTCGGATGACCAGGCCACCTTCGAAAACCTCATCGGCCTGCCGGACGGCATCATCCTGGTGACCGGCCCAACCGGTTCCGGCAAGACCACCACGCTCTACGCCTGTCTCAACGTCATCAACAAGCCGGACAAGAAGATCATCACCGTGGAAGACCCGGTGGAATACGAGCTTCCCGGCATCAACCAGGTGATGGTGAAGACGGACATCGGCATGACCTTCGCCGCGGCGCTCCGCGCCATGCTGCGTCAGGCGCCGAACATCATCATGATCGGGGAAATTCGAGACGCGGAGACGGCGAATATCGCCATCAACGCGTCCCTTACCGGTCACTTGGTGCTCTCCACGCTCCACACGAACGACGCGCCTTCCGCCGTCGCTCGTCTCGCGGATATTGGCATCAAGCGCTTCCTCATCGCCTCCGCTGTCCGCGCCGTGCTCGCCCAGCGTCTGGTCCGCAAGCTCTGCCCCGTCTGCAAGGCACCGCATCTGCTGACCGACAAGGAAGCCCGCGCGCTCCGCTTCGACAACCGCACCGGAGATTCCTCCGGGGTCATGGGTCCGGTGGGTTGCGACAAGTGCCGCGGTGGTGGCTATCGCGGTCGTGCCGGTCTCTTCGAGCTCTTCCAGATCGACGACGAGGTCCGCCACATGATCAACGAAAACCTGACATCCAGCCAGTTGCGCCGCCGCGCCCGCGAGTTGGGCATGCGCACCCTGCGCGACGACGGGATCCGCAAGGTTCTCGCCGGCATGACTTCGCCGGAAGAGGTTATCCACGTCACCATGGCGGATGCCGACTAAGAACCCGGCCCACGCATTCCTGAATTTCCAATCTTAGATTTCCTAAAACCCGGTCCATGGATAGCAACCAGATCGTCGAACTTTTCATCAGCCGCGGGCTCATCGACCGCTCGCTCGGCCAGGACATTCTCCACGAGGTGGACAATAGCGGCAAGGAGGCCGCCGAGATCCTCGCCGACTTCCAGGTCATCAATCATCGCGATGATGTCTGGCCGGTCGTGGCTTCCGAGCTCGGAGCTCCGCTTGTCGAGCTCCGTAACTGGACCCCGCCGGAAGAACTTCTCTCGCTGGTTCCGGCCGGTATGGCCCGCCTCCACGGCGCACTGCCGGTCAACTTCGATTCCGACGGCCTCCACGTGGCGCTGGTGGATCCGATGAATCCCCAGACCTTGGAGGATCTCCGCTTCGCCCTCGGTCGCGAGGTGATCCTCACGATCGCCCCGGACTACGTGGTCGAGCAGAAAATCAACGAGTGCTACGGCGGCGAGGGCAAGGCGATGGAGGACATCCTGACCCAACTCCAGACCGGCGTGGATGCCGCGATGAGCCAGGCCGATCTCGAGGCCGAAGCCAACTCGGCGCCGATTATCCGCTACGTGGATCTGGTGCTTTACCAAGCCATCAAGGAACGCGCCTCGGACATTCACTTCGAGCCCTTCGAAAAGGACTTCAAGATCCGCTACCGGGTGGACGGCAGCCTCTATGAGATGGCGCCACCGCCGGTGCACCTTTCGCTCGCGATCATTTCGCGTGTGAAGGTCATGTCGAACATGAACATCGCCGAGCGCCGCGTGCCGCAGGACGGCCGTATCGTGAAGCAGTTCGGCGACCGCCAGGTCGACATGCGTGTTTCGACCCTGCCGACGCAATACGGCGAGTCCGTGGTGCTCCGGGTTCTGGACCGCTCCTCGGTGAACCTCTCGCTCGAGGCTCTCTCCCTTCCGCCGTCGATCTACGAGTACATCTGCGAGACCATCGAGAAGCCGAACGGCATCTTCATCGTGACCGGTCCGACCGGTGCCGGTAAGACCACCACGCTCTACGCCGCGCTGGCCAGGATCAACACGATCGACTCGAAGCTGCTCACCGCCGAAGACCCGGTTGAGTATGACATCGACGGGATCGTCCAGATCCCGGTCCATGAATCGATCGGCCTGACTTTCCCGCGCGTGCTCCGCGCCTTCCTTCGTCAGGATCCGGACCGCATCATGGTGGGGGAGATGCGTGACATGGATACCGCCCAGATTGCCATTCAGGCCTCGCTCACGGGGCACTTGGTGCTCTCCACGCTTCACACCAATGATGCCCCCGGTGCAGTCACCCGTCTGGTTGACATGGGTTGCGAACCGTTCCTCGTGGCGGCCTCGTTGGAAGGTATTCTAGCCCAACGTCTTGTCCGGACCATCTGTAAGAATTGCAAGGCTTCTTACGAACCGAACGAAAGCATCCTGACCCAGCTCGGGGTCGCCGTCCATGAACTGGGCGACAAGGACTTCTTCACCGGCCGCGGTTGCGAGATCTGCGGTAACAGCGGTTACAAGGGCCGGAAAGGTCTCTACGAGCTCCTCGATATCACGGACCCCCTGCGGGAACTTATCATCGACCGGGCCCCGACGGTGGTGCTGAAGCAGAAGGCGATGGAGCTGGGTATGCAGACCCTTCGCGAGGACGGTCTGCGGAACATCTACCTCGGCCACACCACCATTGAGGAAGTTCTGAAATACACCTGATTCACACGAAACAGCGCGAATTTTGAGTCGCCAGCTTCCGTTTGTGCGATCACATTCCCATCACTCGATTTAAAAACAACCCCATGCCCCAATTCCAATTCACCGCCGCCGATGCCAAGGGCGAGCAGATGTCTGGCACGATCGAATCGACGAGCGAAGCCGATGCCATCCAGCAGCTCCGTTCCCAAGGTTATTACCCTCTGCAGGTTGTAGAGGCTGGCAAGGGCAAGCTCGCGAAGAAGGCCGCCAAGAAGGGTAAGGCCGCCGCGGACAAGAAGAAGGGTCCGAAGGCGACGACCGGCGGTCGCATCAAGCCGAAGATCCTGATGATCTTCACCCGCCAGCTGGCTACGCTGATCGATTCCGGTCTGCCCCTGTTGCGTGGTCTGACCGTACTCGCCAAGCAGGAGCCGAACCCGGTGCTCCGGGGCACCATCGGCGCGTTGGCCGACTCCGTGCAATCCGGCTCCACATTCTCCGAAGCGCTCGCACAGCACCCGAAGATCTTCAACAAGCTCTATGTGAACATGGTGAAAGCCGGTGAGCTGGGCGGTGTGCTTGAAGTCGTTCTCGTCCGTCTCGCCGAGTACCAGGAAAAGGCCCACAAGCTGAAGAACAAGATCGTATCGGCGATGGTCTACCCGATCATCGTTATGTTCATCGCGGTGGCCATCTTGATCTTCCTGATGCTGTTCATCGTTCCGAAGTTCGAATCGATGTTCGCGGAACTCGGTAAGGACGCTGAGCTCCCGATGATCTCGCAGATCGTCTTCGGCACCTCGAAGTTCTTCTTGAATGCCACCTTGGTGCCGCCGGTGCCGAACGTGGTCTGGTTCCTCGTTGCGATCGGCGCGATCTTCGCCGGCTTCAACATGTGGGGCAAGACGAAGGGTGGTCGTCGCACGATCGACCAGCTCAAGCTGAAGCTCCCGATCTTCGGCGACATTCAGCGGAAGTCCGCCATCGCCCGTTTCTCCCGTACCTTGGGTACTTTGGTCACCTCTGGTGTGCCGATCCTCCAAGCTCTCAACATTACCCGTGACACCGCTGGTAACGTCGTGGTGTCCGACGCGATCGAGAAGGTTCACGAAGCGGTTAAGGAAGGGGAATCGATCGTGACCCCGCTCCAAGCTTCCAGCGTCTTCCCGAACATGGTGATCTCGATGGTGGACGTGGGTGAAGAAACCGGCCAGCTTCCCGAGATGCTTCTCAAAGTGGCGGACGTTTATGACGATGAGGTGGACAACGCGGTGACCGCGCTTACCTCCATCCTCGAGCCGATCATGATCGTCGTCCTGGCGCTCGTCGTGGGTGCGGTGGTGTTCGCGCTCTTCCTGCCGCTGATCAAGATCATCTCCGAAATGGGCAACATGTGACCCGGCTTGCGGAGCGGTCTCCGGGCGGCTCCGCAACACTTACCGAAACACGCATGAAGAAACCCGCTTTCCGCCGCCACGCCGCCGGCTTCAGCTTGATGGAGCTGGTGGTGGTCGTGGCCATCATCGTCGTCCTCGCCGCCCTGACCTTGGTCGGGATGAGCTTCATCAATGCCAAGCAGGCCCGCGACAAGGCCGCCCTGCAGGTGAAGTTGCTCGATCTGGCGATTGAAGACTATAAATCGGACAACAAGACCTACCCGTCCCATCAGGACTCTGAAGGTCTGAAGGGGGATGAAGTGCTCTACAAGGCCCTCTACTACGATGGCTTCGAGGCCAAGGAGTCCGGTGGTACGATCTACCTCGCCGATCTCGATCCCGAGAACAATACCAAGGGCGGCCAAGCTTGGATGCAAGGTAAAGGTCCCACCGCCCAGATCGTTGATCCCTGGGGGAACACCTACCGCTACCGTTCCGGAGATGCTCCGGATTCCCGCAATCCGGACTTCGATGTCTGGTCTTGCGGTCCGGACGGGAAGACGAATCCCGATCCGAAAAACAAGGACAGTCTCGACGATATCGGGAACTGGTGAATTTGAATCCGGCGGCCTCAAGGCCGCCGGTTCTGTTTTCGGATGGAAGCAATTTTCCCCGGTCCGGCGAATCGTTCTCTCTATCTCTCTTTACGCTCGACGCGGGAGCATGCCGGGGTCCTTTTTCCCGGCAGCATGAGCGACGATATCGAAAATACCCCAGCAGCCCCGGAAGCTCCCGCCGCCAAGGTTGCGAAGAAGCGCCCTGCGGTGCGCAAGTCGTCCAAACCCGCAGCCAAGAAGGCCGAAGAAGCTGCTCCTGCCGCGGCCGTGGAATCTGCTCCTTCCGAGCCCGCCGCAGCGGCGCCCGCTCCTGCGCCGCGTAAGGAAGAAGTGAAGACAGCGGGTCCCTCCGAGGCTGCGGAAGTCAATTCGTCGGAGGCCTCGGATGGCGGGCGGATCGCCCTCTTTGTGGACACGCCGGCACCCGAGCCGGGAGGTGGCTCCAAGAAACGCCGCCGTCGGAAGAAGAAGCATGGGCAAAGTCAGGGTGGACAGGCCGGTGGTCAGCATCCGCATGCGGTTTCTGCTCCTGCGGAGGCTCCCACCGGACAGGCTGTCGCTCCTGCCGGTGAAGCGCACCAGCCCTCCCATCAACCGGCCATGCATGCGGCCCCGCGACCGAAGCTCGATCCCGAGCAGGTGGCTAAGAAGGCCTGGAAGATCTTCCAGTCGGAAGTGGGTGAAGAGGGCTTGGCCCTGATCGACGATCACGATGCACGTGAGATCTCGCGCCGCTGCTTCCGACTTGCGGAAATCTTCCTGGAAGAAGCAGCTCGCCGGGGGCAGCGCTAAGCGTCCCGATTACCCGGCTGGATCAAGCTTCGCCCGCAGCTCGCGGGCGAGCTCGGTCTTGCCGGTAGCTTCGGCCAAGGAAATTCGCATCCGCAGGACGGCAGGTTCGCCGCGTTCGGCGTCCGACATGTTCTCAAGCAGCGTCAGTGCTTGGGGGTGGTCGCCGATCGCCAAGGCTCCTTCCAAGAGGTCGGTCCGGCTCACCTGTGCCGGATCCAAGGGTTTTTCCGGATAGACCGCCCAGCGGGCTTGGTCCGGGAGACCGGTGGCACCTTCCGTTACTTGCTCCAGGTAGACGAGTTCATCGCCCTCACGGATCTGCTGCCATTGGTTCAGGGTCAGGACGATCACGAAACCGAGGATGAAGAGGGAGCCTTCGAGGATGAAGGGGGTGGTGGCGAAGCCAAGAACTCGGGCGAAAAATTCTCCGGCTACGCCCGGCAGGTGAGCTCCGAAAGCGAAGGCGCAGTAGAGGCCGGCGACACCTCCTAAAATGGCTACGGCGGTGATTACTTGCCTCCTTCGTTCGTCGTGTGCGCTCACTGGGGAAGTATGTACTTGTAACCTTGTGGGGGCGAATCTGATTATTTTTTAAATAAACTTGATTATTTATAAAAATTTGAGTTCTTTCAGCGGGTTCTCATGTCGCTTGAACGGATGAAATTGATCGGCCTTGCCGTGCTGTGTGTCGCCCTGACTCTGGCGGCGCGGCGGACGATCACGGGCTCGCCGGGCTCCGCCTACGAGCAGGGCGTCCGCCCGGTTTCCTCGTCGCAGGACGCGGGCGAGGTATGGACGATCCCGGTGGAGATCGTGGAGGAGGGGGCTGCGCCGCGCTTGCACCAGGTGCCTCTGCGCAATTGATCGCCGTCGCGGTTGAAATCGCCGGAGCCAAGCGTTAGACCCGCCGGTGATGCGGCTATACGACACGCTGGACCGCGAGCTCAAGGAGCTCCGCCCCCTCGACGGCACGACCTACCGGTTCTACTGCTGTGGTCCGACCGTGTATGGACCGGCGCACATCGGGAACTTCCGCACCTTCGTCCTGCAGGACGTCTTCCGCCGCACGCTGGAGACCGGCGGGATGCGGACCTTCCACGTGCGGAACATCACCGACGTGGATGACAAGACGATCCGCGACAGCCAAGCAGCGGGTCAGACGCTGAAGGATTTTACCGCGCATTGGACCGAGAAGTTCCATGCCGATTGCGACGAGCTGGGGACCTTGCCCCCGCACGTCGAACCCGGGGCGGTCGATCACATCGAGCAGCAGGTGGCGATGATCGCCACGCTGGTGGAGAAGGGGCACGCCTATGCTTCCGAGGATGGCTCGGTCTATTTCAACATCGCGTCCTATCCGGCGTATGGCCGGCTGTCGCGCCTCGACACCCGCGAGCTGGAGCTGGGCAAGACCCAGAACGAGCGGGCGAATGCCGACGAGTATGAGAAGGACAGCCTCTCGGATTTCGTGCTCTGGAAAGGCCGCAAGCCCGAGGACGGCGACAACTACTGGCCCTCGCCTTGGGGCGAGGGACGGCCGGGCTGGCACTTGGAGTGCTCGGCGATGATCCAGGAGTATCTCGGGTCGGACTTCGACCTGCACGGGGGTGGGGAAGACCTGATGTTCCCGCACCACGAGAACGAGATCGCGCAGAGCAAGTGTGCCTGCGGCGGTCACTTCGCCGCGCATTGGTTCCACTCGACCCACCTGCTGGTGGACGGCGGGAAGATGTCGAAGTCGAAGCAGAATTTTTACACGCTCGACGATCTCAAGGCGAAGGGCTTCACGGCGATGGAGCTGCGTTACGTCCTGATCGGTGCGCATTACCGGAAGCAGCTCAACTTCACCCTAGATTCGCTGCATGGTGCCCGCGAGGCGATGGCGAAGCTTGCGAAAGGCGCGCGCAGCCTTGCCACGAAGGCTCCGGCTGAAGTGCCGCTGAGCTCGGTGGAATTCGGGCCCTTCCAAGCGGCTTGGGATTCGCTCAACGACGACCTGAACACCCCGGGCTGCTTGGGCGGACTCTTCACCGGTCTGCGTGAAGCCTCGAAGTTGGAAGGGGCAGAGGCCGCCAAGGCATTGGCCGCTTTCAACCGGGTCCTGCGGGCGTTGGGGGTGACCCTGCCCGAGGAAGAACCGGAAGCTGAAGTGCCCGCGGAGATCAAGGCGATCGCCGAGGAGCGTTGGGCTGCCCGGACGGCCAAGGATTGGGCGAAGGCGGACGAGATGCGCAAGCAGCTCACCGAGCTGGGCTGGAACATGAAGGACGGGAAGGAAAGCTACGAGCTGACGCCGGTATAGGGTGCGGCTTGCACCTGTAAGAATGCTCAACTAGGATAGCATCATGATCTTGAGCGCCGTAATCACGGAAGCCGAGGAGGGCGGTTTCATCGCTCTCAATCCCGAGACTGGGACCACCACCCAAGGTGATTCCTTTGAGGAGGCACTCGAGAATCTTCGGGAGGCCACCGCTCTTTATCTGGAGGAGTTTCCGATGAGCCAGAAGCGTCCGGCCGTTATGACCAGCTTCGAGTTGACTCATGCCTAAGCTGCCCCTGATCAGTGGTATCGAGTGCCGGCGAGCCTTGATGAAGTTGGGCTTCGAGGAAGTTCGGCAGCGCGGCAGCCATGTGGTCATGAAGAAAGGTGGCGTCGGCTGTGTGGTGCCTATGCTCAAAGAGATCAAAGTTGGAACATTGGCAGGAATTCTCCGTCAGGCAGGAGTTTCGGCTGAGACTTTTATCGAGTCGCTTTAACCGTCATTCCATTTTCCCTTCGCTTATGAACCTGCCCATCCGTCCCCGCCGCAACCGCCGCACGCCGGCGATCCGTTCGCTAGTCCGTGAGAACGTGCTGACGGCGGCGGACTTCATCCTGCCGATGTTCCTGCATGAGGATGCGGTGGACACGCCGATCGCATCGATGCCGGGCGTTACGCGCTGGTCTTTGGAGGGGCTGGTGAAGGAGGCCGGGGAGGCGCATGCGCTGGGGGTGCCGGCGGTGGTGCTGTTCCCGAAGATCGAGGAGGATCTGAAGACGCCGCTGGCGGAGGAGGCCCACAATGACGAGGGCCTCGTGCCGCGGGCGATCCGGGCGCTGAAGGCGGCGTATCCGACGCTGTGCGTGATCACGGATGTGGCGCTGGATCCCTACAATTCCGATGGCCACGACGGCGTGGTCCGTCGCGATGCTAAGGGGGAACTTCAGATCCTGAACGACGAGACCGTCGAGATCCTCTGCCAGCAGGCGCTCTGTCATGCGCGGGCCGGTGCGGATATCGTCTCCCCGAGCGACATGATGGACGGTCGCGTGGCTGCGCTGCGCGAGGCGCTGGACTCGGCGGGCTTCGAGCATGTCTCGGTGCTGAGCTATTCGGCCAAGTATGCCTCGGCTTTTTACGGGCCCTTCCGGGGGGCCTTGGACTCCGCACCGAAGGAAGGGGACAAGAAGACCTATCAGATGGATCCGGGTAACGCGCGCGAGGCGATCCGCGAGATCCTGCTCGATGAAGCGGAGGGTTCGGACATGATCATGGTGAAGCCCGCGGGCCCCTATCTGGATATCATCGCGCGGGTGAGGGAAAGTACGATGCTTCCCGTAGCCGCTTACCAGGTCAGCGGCGAGTATCTCATGATCGAGAGCGCTGCCGCCGCCGGTTGGGTGGATGGCAAGGCGATCGCCTTGGAGAGCCTGATGGGGATCAAGCGGGCGGGCGCGGACATGATCCTGACCTACTACGCCAAGCGCGCGGCGGAGTGGCTGAAGTAATGCGGTTTTACCCAAGGTAAGCGCTTGAGAACCGCGAATGGACGCCAATTGACGCGAATGGGATCCGATCCTCGTGCCGTCCGTCCTCGTCGATTTGTGGTCACAGATTGCGAATGCGGCTGGCCTGAGGCTTTTACCGCCATCCGTTGACAGGCCGCGGCGACTTGGATTCTCTCGGTAGCGATGAGAAGCCTGTCCTCCGTGATATTCCGCTGCTGTGTGGCAGGGGGCATGGTGTTTGCCGGGTGGGCGGGCTATCACGTCGCCGCGAGAAACGGCCCGGAGGCGGTCGGGAATGAGGGTATAGAGGCTCCGGGCAAGGTTGCGGGGCGTGTTCCGCGGGAGGTGTCCACCGGCACGGTCGCCAATCTTGCCGATCTGGCGAAGCGAATGGACGATGAGGAGCTGCGCGCGCATGAGGCGTGGACGGCGATCAAGGATCTTCCGGCGGAGCGGATTCGGGAGGAGCTTCTGCCATTGGCGAAGGACATGAGCTCGAGCCTCGGGGAGTTTCACATGATGATGCTCTTTCGCTGGGCGCAGCTGGAACCCCATGCGGCGATGGACTATGCCGAGTGCTTTCCCAATCTGCTGGATGTGGGGCCCTGCCGGGTCACCGCATTCACCTCCTGGTGGAAGAAGGATCCGGCGGGAGCCTACCAATGGGCGATCTCGGATCCTGCAGCCCAGAAGGAGCGCTTGGAATGGGTTGTCTCGGTGCTGAAGAAGGAGGCCGGAGACATGGCGCTCCAGAGGGCGAGGGAGCAGGGACGCGATGCCTTGGACGCGATGGCTTTTGATCTGGTCCCGCCCGCATCCGATCAGGTGGCGATGGATCGACTGATGGAATCGGCGGGAAGTCACGAGGTTAGAGATGCGCTGAAGCGAGCGGCTTTCGCCAAGGATCTAGAAATGGCAGATCCGCCCGGGACGATTGAGGATCCTTTCGCGGAAAGTCCCGGCAGCAACGCCGCACGCTCCCTGCATGATGCCTTGGCGAGGTTGGATGATGCCGAACTCCCGCCGGGAGACGTGGATCAGATTCTCGACCGGAAGCTGCCGGAGTGGTCCCGGACACGGGGGCAAGAGGTCATGAGCTGGCTGGTCGGGCAAGAGGGCTTCGGTGCGAGCGAACGCCAGCGGAATTGCTTGAACCAGTGGTTCTTCGAGCAACCGGATGAAGCTGCCGAATGGCTGCTGGCCCAAGGGAATGCGAGCGGCCTTTACGAAGGGGTGGCATCCACCGCCCGCCGGATGCAGGCCGCGCTTGAGGTCGGAGCGAGCAGGGCGATCCGGGGAGGCGGGGACAACCAAGCGGCCCTCGCCGCCGTGCTTGCGCGTTGGGAGAGCTTCGATCCTGCGGCGGTGGAGCGCTGGAGGCTAGGCATCCGGAGTGAGGATCTCCGGGCCTCTGGGGGAATTCAACCGGATCGTTTCAACTTCGAGAGTGAGGGCTTCTAGTCAGCATCGCATCGGGCTAGCCGTGCTCGGGTTGGCGTTGGCATTCGGTGGCGGATACCTCCTCGGCAAATCGGAGTTATCGGGGCGGGGAGGTCTGCGGGATTCTGCTGCGACCAAGCGCCAGACGGGTGCTACGGAGGCGGATGCGGGTGGGACTGCTTCAGAATCTTCCGATCCTGTGCGCGTTATTCTTCGGGTGAGGGAACTGATCCGGGCCTCGCCCAGCATGGATTGGGATCGGGAAACCCGAGCCGAGATTGATCGCATCTTCGCCAGCTTGCTGGCCGAGGTCTGCGCCCGCATGCACGCCGAGCAGGTGGCGATGCTGGAGCGCTACAAGCGTGAGGCGGAGAAGGGGGATGCCACGCTGGAGTCGCTCTTTCCGTATCCGACGCTGCGGCGCTTCTACAGCCACTGGGCGGAGAAGGACGGTCTTGCCGCCACGGATGGGGTCTACAGCTTGGGGATTTCCTGGCTGCGTCTTGCCCGCATCCATTACGAGTGGTCGAAGGCAGACCCGGATGCGGCGCTGGAGTGGGCGCTATCCGCTTCCGTGGCAGAGAGGTTTCCGGGTGATCTGTTAGAGATCCGGAGCCGGTCGTTCTATCGGGCAGCTGACAAGGACTTCGAATCCGCCATGGGCAAGCTGGCGGGCTTGGATGGAGAGTTCAAACAGCACATCCTGCCTTTTCTGGCAGCGGATGAAGGGATGGATGAGAGCAAGGTTTCCCGATTGTTGGGTATGGCGGAGGGTGTGCCGAAGCCGGAGGAAACGCTCCAAGGGATCCTAGGGAAATTTGCGTCGGAGAATCCTGCGGAGGCTTTGGCTCTGGTGGAGAGGATGGAGGGGAGTCCGGAGCTCAGGGCAGAACGGGAGCGCCATTGCTTCAATCAAGCGCCGGCGGAGTTTTTTCCGCGGTGGCTGGAAGCGCATGGCGCTGATAAAGGTGGGGAGAAAGCCGGGGAGGTCGTGAAGATCTTCATCTCGAAGCACCCCTCGGAGGCAATCGAATGGCTCAACGGGTTGGATGATGGGGCACGGCGGGACCACCTCCAAGCCGGGAGGATCGATGATCTGGTGGAGAGTTTGAGTGAAGCGGCCGATCCCTTCGGTGGGAAGGTGGGATCCGCCGAAGGGATCTCCGATCCTGCGCTGCGACGGGAGGTATACCGTGGACTGTATCGGATGCAGCTTGAGCGGGACCCCGGGGAGGCAGAGGCGTGGCGGATGGAGGTGCCGGAGGAAGATCGACCGGAGAAGTAGGCTTCAGCTCTGCTTTTTCCAAGGGGGGCGGTTGGATTCCTTGGTGGGTTCCTGGAGCAGCCGTTCAACCACAGATGAACAGGATGCACGCAGATGAAGAGGATGGGGACCGGGACGGATTTAATGGATAGGATGATGGGTGGGGTTAGGGCGGTTTACGGTGCGTCCGGATTCTTATCGGCGCTTTGGCCGTCCCCCGCCTGACCTTTCGGAGAAAGGTCCCTGCCTTTGTGCGGTGCCTCAGGGCTTTACTACCTTCTGGAGGAGTTCGGTGCCGTGGCCGAATTCGGTTTTCCAGACGGACTTCACGATGCCGATGCCGGGGGCATACCAGAGGGTGTCGGTGACGCGGCCGATCTGAGCTCCGGAGAGGTAGTCGTATTCGCCATCGATGCGGACGCAGTTTTCAAAGGTGCCGGCGGGAACTTCGACCTTCTCCAAGCCGATGACGCGCGCACGCAGGAGACCTCCGTCCTTGCTGGTCTCGTTTTCGTGGATGGCGACCGAGTCGTAGTTGCCGCCGAAACGGATGCCAGGAGCGAGCTTGGCCGGCAGGACAGGCATGGGGCGGCCAAAGGTCCGGACGAGAAGATCGGACTTCAGTCCGGTCATCCCGAGGCCTGTGCCGTCCTTTGCGAGCAGGTAATCCTCATTCGAGATACTATCGTCCTCTTCGCCCTCTGCATCGATCCGGGTCCGGGTGCGGATGATGGTGCCCTTGTCCGTTTCCTCGGAGGCTTGCCGGGTGATGGTCTTGGTGTAGGGACCATCGGCATCGGTTTCATCGACGGCGTAGGTGAGCTCCAATCCTTCCGGAAGCAGTGCCAGATCCTTCACTTGAGGGAAGCCGTCGGGGACTTCGATCCCTGCCTGGTCGTCGGCAGCCTTCTCCTCTCGGGCTGGCTCGGGTTCCATTGTGGCTTGGAGGCGCAAGCCGCCATCCTCGAAGCGTAGTCCGGCGCCGAAGCGCACGGGGGCGGAGGCGAACTTCACTTCCTCACCGCGAGGATCGGCTGGAAAGCCGAAGGCCACGGACTCCATGGTGCCTGCCGCTTCATTCCAGCGATAGCCTTTCCCGCCCGGGCAGCGGATGTCCTCCCGGAAGACGGCGGCGTGCAGGACGACCGGATCCTTCTGCGGTTCGCGGCGATGCCATTCATTCAGGATGGGAAGCGCGGCCCAGCTTTCGAGACGCTGGCGATCCAAGCGATTCTCTCCGACCATGCCGAGCAGGGTGGCCGAGGATCCATCCAAAGTGGCCTGAACGTGATGGCCCGTCGGTACCGCCTTCTTTTCCTTCTCCTCACGGTCGATCGCATCTTTCAGCACCCGCTCGTCGAGCGAGATGAGGAGCGCGCCCTTCAATGCCGCGTAGTAGATCGCCGGGCTCAGGGGATTCTCCTCCTCTTCCTCTCTGCTAAGCACGGCCAAATAGGCGGTCTCGCCATGCTTACGCTGTTCCCAGCGCAGGAGGTTCGGTGCGGATTCCTCGATGTAGCTGCGAATCGCGGTGATGAAGACGGCCAACTGCACGCTGCTGCGAGAATCGATGCGGACTCCCAAGGGCAGGCGCAGGTAGTTCATGTCCAGCAGGGTCTTCGCATTGCCCCGGGTGAGGGCGGTCCAGAAAAAGGATTCATCCAGATAGAGCGAAATGGAGCCGCCCACCCAGCCGAGGGCATTTGCCTTCAGGGATGGCAGGATTTGTACCGACTGCTCGCCCAAGCGGCGGAAGGCTTCGCTCTCCGTATCGATATTGAAGGAGAGGAATGCCTTCGCTTTCTCATGCGCGGCGGGAGCCCCTTCCTTGGGCTTCCCGGTGCCGGTGATCTCCATCCAGCGGCGATAGGAGCTATCGACCGTGAGAGGCAGCACGGAGAGGTCCAGCTCGCGCTTGGGTCCCTCCATGCGGAGGCGCAAGGCGATGGGATCGAAGACACGGCGCCAGCCGCTCTCATAACCCTCGCGCCAGCGGTTGTAGGCATTCGCTTCGGCAGGGAATGCTGTCTTGATGGCGAGTTCCGAAGAAGGCGTGAGGAAGCCGAGGGTGTTGAAGATCTCGCTATCCGGTGATGCACCCGCATCGGTCACCTTGCCGAGTAAGTCGGCATAGGTTTCGGCAGCGGGTTTGCCTTCCAGCTTCGCGGCGGCGAGTTCACCCAAGGCCGCGAAAGCGCGGGTGCGGCGGGAGGCGGCGATTCTCACCGCGGGAGAGCACCAGCGACGGATGGTGGCATCCGAAAGGAAAAGATAGGCATCCTCCGCGGGATCAACGGGATAGCGCTGGCGGAAAAACTTGTATTCATCCGTGGAGCCCAAAGCGGGAGTCTCCTTCTTCGCGACGGATGCGATCCTTTGCACTTGGGAGAGGGAGTTCGAGATCACTACCGCGCCGTCGAACTTGGCGAGGTGGACGGAGAGGGCGCGGTCTTCCGTCTGGTAGCTGCGGATTCCGTCCTGCTCTTTCATCGCCACTCCGGCGAGCTTGGCCTTCAGGGAAAGAGCGAGGGCGAAGGCATCGAAGACCGCATCCTGTTTTTCCGTGGAGAAGATCAGCGCGAGATCCGTGCCGGTGGCGAAGAAGGGGTCGCTGCCGGTGATCGCCACGCTGCCGAGATCGAGCGTCTTCGCGATGAAGTCGAGATTCGCGATGCCCATCTGCTCCTGGTAGCGGGCGACGAGGCCTTGGTAGGGATTGCGGACATCGTAGCTCTGCAGGATGGGCGCGCCTTCCTTGTCCACCAGGTCCCTCAGTTCCAAGAGCGCGGCGAGGGAAGGGGTGATGAGCGCATGCTGATCCTCCGGGATATACATGGCAGCGGAATCGATCTTCACCTCGCCGAGCTTGAGCTTTCCGGTCCAATCGATGGCGGGGACGGTGATGCCCTTGAGCGTGGCGATGTCCACGGACTCGCCTTTCTCGCCGCTTGCGAGGATAAGCTCGCGATCGAGTGCGAGATTCTCGGCGATGGCGCGACCGCCGCTGGCCATGCGGAAAGTGGAGTCGAAGTCGCCACTGGGAGTCACGCGGTTCGGATCCGCGGGAATAACTCCGGCGCGATGGCGGTACCACGCCGAGCCGGGCAGTCCCGAGCGTGCCAGGCGGGTGTCATGATCCTTCCGGGCCGCGGCGAAGGCTTCCTCCGTTGCTGCGGGATGCTTGGAGGGATTGAACTGGAAGGGGAAGGGTTTGAGGCGCTTGATGTCGTCATCCGGCGCAGGGGTATCGACAAAGCCCGAGATGGCTTGCTCGTCCTTCAGGCGGAGGGCGACCTTCATGCGCGGCAAGGGAGCATAGGTTTCCCCCGGAACGGGCGCGATGACATAGGCCTCGAGGATCGCGGTGCCGCGGACCGATGGGAAGAGCACCTGCCCTTCTTCGTTCCATGGCAAAGCCAAGACGCTGGGGGATTCCTCTTTTGAGGGAATGCCGAGATCGGCGAACTCGACGATCCGCAGGGTATCGGCCTGCACGGGAGGAATAATCAGAGCACAGGCTAACAGGAGATGGCGAATGTTCACGGGGTTCCTTGGTTTAGATGAAGGATGCCGTGGGGAAGTGGTGTGTCTCAAGGAAGAAGCGCGGGCACAAGGGGCGTTGGCTTGATGCAGTTAAGGGCTCGTTCTTGATGGGGGCTCCCCTCGTGCTGCGGGCCGATTGAACACGGATTAGACGGATTGAACGGATTGCACGGATGAGATTGCTGGACGATGGGGATGCGGACGCTTCTCGCTTTCGTAAAAGGAGAATGGAGTGGGCCAGACGAGATTCTTTAGGAGAGCCTCCCTGTGCCCCTTGATCTTACTTCGAAAGCGCGGACACGGTTTTCGGGGTTAGTTGCGGTTGAGGGATTGTTCGTATTCCACGGGCGATTGATAGCCCAGCGAGCTGTGGAGGCGCACCGGGTTGTAAAAGGTTTCGATGTAGTCAAAGACCATCAGCCGTGCCTGCGCGCGGGTGGCGGGGAT